>NZ_MUFL01000023.1:0-45479 GCF_001995355.1 Salinivibrio sp. PR919
TGTCTATACAAATGTATAGACAAATAAGTGATTGAGCACAAGAGGAGATGTAAAGGTTTTGTGATCAGTTCGATATAATTATCGATCGGTGCGTGAAGTCAGCTTGTAACGGGTGCCGGGATGGTAGAGTAGTGCCGCACTGACCAACGTTTGTTGGCTCCATGTTCTTCGGTGCAGGAGCAAGCACGGTTCGTCGGCTTTCATCGCTAGCGCTTGGCGGACCGAATCCGAGGCGATGATCGCCTCTACCGTGTGTTCAATGGTATTCACAGGACATACCTGCGACAGGTACTCGTTGGGCGTGTGTTGACCAAAGTCTTGATGCAGATAATCCGGTGCAAGTGCCGGATTAACCCACCGTTGCTCTAGCTGCAGAGGGACATTATCGGCGTAGTGCACTATCTCGCTAAAAAAGACGTCCGTGCCAAGCATGWCACCTAGGCGCATCGCGACATCTGCAGAGGCCGATATCCGTTTTAGGGTGCGAATATCACTGCGATAGGTTTGGCCTCGCGCCGTTACTTCATCAGCAATGTTGCGGATATCCATTAGCGGCGATTCTGCTTTGGGTTGCGTAACAAATGTGCCTAGTCGCGGTGTACGCTCAAGCCGGCCTTCGTTTACCAAATCGCGTACCGCTTTATTCACTGTCATGCGACTTACATTAAACTGCGCGCAGAGCTCATGCTCAGTAGGAATACGCGCGCCCACAGGCCACACTTGCTGCTCAATCTTATTTACGATGTAGTCTTTGATTTGCTGAAAGCGGGGCGCTTTGGCCATGCGTGATCCTTTCATTGTTTATTGTGTATACAAATGAGCATCGATGAAGTTTATAACAAAATCAAGTGACTGGCAGGCGCAAATGGGGTGATAAGGACGAAAAGAAAAGGGAATTAATTTAGGGGATGACTTGCATCACAAAAGCGGTATCTTCATAATCGACGCTTACTTATTCTGCGCGGTTATTCTCAAACCGTGAAATACATTCATGTGCCACTTGGTGTGTGGCACCACTGAGAAGGATTGTTATCAATGCCTGTAATTACCCTCCCTGACGGCAGTCAGCGTGCTTTTGACCACCCCGTTTCTACTTTTGATGTTGCCAGTGATATTGGCCCAGGCCTTGCCAAAGCGTGTATTGCCGGTCGTGTTGATGGCGTGCGTGTTGACGCGTGCGACCTTATTGAAACTGACGCACAGCTAGAAATCATTACCGCGAAAGATGAAGACGGTTTAGAAATTATCCGTCACTCATGTGCTCACTTGTTAGGTCACGCAATTAAGCAGCTTTTCCCAGAAACCAAAATGGCGATTGGTCCAACCATCGACAATGGTTTTTATTACGATATCGATCTTGAGCGGTCGTTAACTCAAGACGATCTCGATGCGATTGAAAAACGCATGAAAGAGCTGGCGAAAACCAAATATCAAGTCGTTAAGAAAAACGTCAGCTGGCAAGAAGCTCGCGATACGTTTGAAGCGCGCGGTGAGTCATACAAGATGGAAATCTTGGATGAGAATGTATCACGCGACGACCGTCCGGGCTTGTACCACCACGAAGAATACATTGATATGTGTCGTGGCCCACACGTGCCGAATATGAGCTTCTGTCAGAATTTCAAAATTTTGAACGTAGCGGGCGCGTACTGGCGTGGTAACAGCGACAACAAAATGCTGCAGCGTATTTACGGCACAGCATTTGCGGATAAAAAGCAACTTAAAGCACACCTAGTGCGTCTCGAAGAAGCCGCGAAGCGCGATCACCGTAAACTGGGTAAGCAACTTGACCTGTACCATATGCAGCAAGAAGCGCCCGGGATGGTATTCTGGCATCACAATGGCTGGACGATCTTCCGTGAGCTTGAGCAATTTATTCGCGACAAACTGACTGAGTATGATTATCAGGAAGTTAAAGGCCCATTAATTATGGACCGTATCTTGTGGGAGCGTTCTGGTCACTGGGACAAGTATGCTGACTACATGTTTACCACTAACTCTGAAAACCGTGAATATGCACTTAAGCCGATGAACTGCCCAGGTCACGTGCAGATCTTTAACCAAGGCTTGAAGTCATATCGCGATCTGCCATTGCGTATGGCGGAATTTGGTAGCTGCCACCGAAATGAGCCATCAGGTGCACTGCACGGTCTCATGCGTGTGCGTGGCTTTACCCAAGACGATGCCCACATCTTCTGTACGCCTGAGCAGGTTCAGCAAGAGGTAAGTGCGTGTATCGAAATGGTTTACGATACCTACAAAACATTTGGCTTTGAGAACATTGAAGTCAAACTGTCTACACGTCCTGAAATGCGTGTTGGCTCAGAAGAAATGTGGGATCGTGCCGAAGAGGCGTTAAACCAAGCACTGACTTCAATGGATATTCCATTTGAAGTTCAAGAAGGTGAGGGCGCGTTCTATGGTCCGAAAATTGAGTTTACTTTGCATGACTGCCTCGATCGCGCTTGGCAGTGTGGTACGGTGCAACTCGATTTTGCCTTACCAGAGCGTCTGAGTGCCACCTATGTTGGCGAAGATAACGAACGCCATACGCCAGTGATGATCCACCGCGCTATCTTGGGCTCATTGGAACGTTTCATCGGTATTCTTATCGAAGAATACGCAGGACACTTCCCTGCATGGCTCGCACCACAGCAAGCGGTTGTGATGAATATCACGGATAACCAAGCTGATTATGTGCAAGAGATTGCGAAAAAACTGCAAAAAGCTGGATTTAGAGCATCTGCGGACTTGAGAAACGAGAAGATTGGCTTTAAAATCCGCGAACACACTCTGAAGCGTGTTCCGTATATGCTGGTTTGTGGTGACCAAGAAATGGAAGCTGGTGAAATCGCAGTACGGACCCGTAAAGGTAAAGATTTGGGTAAATTCAAGATTGACGATTTCTTAGCTCAATTGAAGCAAGAAGTGCAAGATCGAACACTCAATATTGTGGAGGAATAAGGTATTAAAGGCGCAAGAAAAGCCCCGGCAAAGAAGAACGCTCATCGTCTAAACAACGAAATTCGTGGTGTCAAAGAAGTTCGATTGTCTGATGACAGCGGCGAACAACTCGGTATCGTACCCTTTGATGAAGCGCTTGCGAAAGCGGAAGCTGAAAGCTTAGATTTGGTCGAGATCAGTCCGAACGCTGAGCCGCCGGTTTGTCGTATTATGGATTACGGCAAATTCCTTTACGAGAAGAGTAAAGCTGCGAAAGAGCAGAAGAAAAAACAAAAGACTATTCAGGTTAAGGAAGTTAAATTCCGTCCTGGTACAGATGTAGGCGACTATCAGGTAAAACTACGCAACCTGGTTCGCTTCATTGAAGAGGGTAACAAGGTCAAGGTTACTATCCGATTCCGTGGTCGCGAAATGGCGCACCAAAGCATCGGTGTTGACGTGCTGAACCGCTTGAAAGAAGACACTGCTGAAATCGCTTCAGTAGAAAGCTTCCCTTCACGCATCGAAGGCCGTCAAATGATCATGGTTCTTGCCCCTAAGAAGAAGTAATTTTGGCTTCCAAGTAACGATCGGCTGCGCCGAAAGGTGCGGCCGTTTTGTTCGCCAAATTGCTATGTTATTAACACAATGCGGAGTTATTCATCATGTCTAAGATGAAATCCAACAAAGGTGCTGCTAAGCGTTTCAAGAAAACTGCTGGTGGCTTCAAGTACAAGCGCGCAACCAAACGTCACATCCTGACTAAGCGTACTACTAAGAACAAGCGTCAGCTGCGTCCAAACGCGATCCTACCAGCGTGCGAAACCGCGCAAGTAGCTCGCATGCTGCCATACGCATAAGTTTTTAGTTTTAGTTTATTTAGTTTAGGAGAGACACAATGGCTCGCGTAAAACGTGGTGTACAAGCTCGTGCACGTCACAAGAGTGTAATGAAGCAAGCGAAAGGCTACTATGGTGCGCGTTCACGCGTATACCGCGTAGCTTTTCAGGCGGTAACGAAAGCTGGTCAATATGCTTACCGTGACCGTCGCCAGAAGAAACGCCAATTCCGTCAACTGTGGATCGCACGTATCAACGCTGCGGCTCGCCAAAACGGTATGTCATACAGCCGTCTGATTAACGGTCTTAAAAAGGCATCTATCGAAATCGATCGTAAGATCCTTGCCGATATCGCGGTATATGACAAAGCAGCATTCTCTGTGCTGGTAGAAAAAGCGAAAGCTTCACTGTAATTTTTACAGTAAAGAATTGCTGAGAAAGGAGAGCTTCGGCTCTCCTTTTTTGTTACCTCTGCGTGTCTAGATAATTGAGCTTTGTGCGTATAAAAATGTGCTCTAGCACTTCCTTCCAATTCCTATCATCATGATATAGTGCTTAAAAAGTGAAACAAAGGACACACGATGAACCAATACGTCTTTTTTTGTCAGCCTAACAACTGTGACCAGTTTACTTACTTGATCAAGGAATTCCCCAGCTATCTTGCTGAAAAAGAAGCATTGTTAGAGCAGGGATTGATCATCGAAGGAGATGTGATTGTTGCTGATTGTGCGGAGACTGCGATTGAAAAATTCCGCCAGATTAATCTCAATGCAATCGAGGATTACATTCAACACGATCCTATCGTTGGCTTTACGACCTTTATCATGGAAATGTATCATTCGCTGCGTCGCCGGCTTGGAATGAAATCATGATTGTGGATATCTATCAGGTTGATGCCTTTAGCGCGTCATTGTTTCATGGAAACCCGGCAGGGGTGTGCATCTCGGCGTCCATGTTGGATGAAGCTACCATGTTGGCTATTGCCGAGGAAATGGCGGTATCTGAAACCGCATTTCTTGCCTTAGATACCATGTCCTTACGCTGGTTTACACCGACAGTAGAAGTCGCACTCTGCGGTCATGGCACACTCGCCATAGCACATGTTTTGGCTGAGCGTGGTGACGTCAAAATAGGTGACAATGTCACTTTTTATACGCAGTCTGGACCTCTTGAGGTGACGGTAAAACGCGAGGGGATAGCGATGGCATTTCCTGTTCCTGAGCTTGCAGAAGTAACGCCAACCCCATCGCGGCTAGAAGCTTTAGGTCTACATGGCTCTATTATCCGCGCGAGTTATTGCTTTGGTGAAAAAGAGCTATTGGTAATTGATTCTGAAGACGATGTAAAAGCGCTGTCTCCGGATTTTGCGGCGCTAAATACGCAGCCTGGACGTGGTGTGGTGGTGACTGCGGCAAGCTCTGATAACACGATCGATATTGTCTCTCGCTACTTCGCCCCTTGGGTGGGGGTGAACGAAGACCCAGTGACAGGATCCGCACATTGTGCGCTGGCAGCTTATTGGTCTCAAGCACTGAGTAAAAAGCAGCTTATCGGTTATCAAGCATCCGCACGCGGTGGGTATATCAAGATGACGCTTAGCGAAGACCATGTGTTGCTACAAGGCCAAGCAGTAACCGTATTTAGCGGAAAGCTGGATTTAAGTAAGAAGTAGTCATTTATTTTCCTCGCGGTATATTTTCAAGGTGCAGAATAAATTCCTCTGGCCCAATACTTTCATCATTAAAATACCGATAGATCTCACTGGTTGTTGCTTTTTGAACGATAGGGCTTACAGCCATTGAATCAACCGTGCTAGGGAGCAAGCGGCCGTTTTGTTCTGCTTGCTCCATATCATGATGAGCTTGGCGAGAGCACGGGTTGAACCGGCTTAGGTCGATATCTTTACGAGCGGGCAGTGCTCCTTTTACTTGATTAAAAGCAGTAAGAAATGCTTTGGATGATAAGGCGCGAGCGAGCGTATTAGCCGTTTTTCTATTACTGCGTGCGCTATTAAAGAGCGCGAAGCTGTCCATATTGTAGATAAACCCTGTGTGCTTGGCGGGGGCTTGATAGCAGCCGATTACTTCTGGAGCCGCTACATGTTTGGCCAATAGCTCTCCCAGTACCCAATCGCCAGAAAACTGAAATGCGTGTTTTCCTTCAATCAGCAACTGAGTCGCTTCATCCCAGCGTATGTGAGACATCGTTGGCTGGATGAGGCGGCTAATCTCTCGGAACAAACTTAAAATCTCAAATGTGGTTGCGCTCCGCAGTGTATGTTCATCCATATCCATAAATGCACGTCGATAATAATCCGCACCTCCGTAGCCAAAAGCAAGGTTTTCAAACAGTAAGGCGATTTGCCATTGATCATTGCCGATGGCTAGCGGTTGCACATTATGACGCTTTAAGGTTTTAAATGTATCGATTAGTGCTTCCCAGTTGTCAGGTGGCGATAGGCTGTATTGACGAAGCACGTCATGATTCACCCACATCCAATTTAATCGATGAATAGTCACTGGCGTTGCCACAAATCTCCCTTCAAATTGATTGACCGCGCGCGCAATAGGATAGAGCTGCGAGCGCCAATGCTCTTGATTGGCTAACTGTTCTAGATCGTAAAGAAAACCCAGCGCTGCCCATGACTGGATCGCGGGCCCCTCAAGCTGAGCGATGGTTGGCGGTGTGCCCGCAATTGCGCGAGCTTGCAAAATAGACATTGCCGTATCCCCACCGCCTCCTTGAATTGCCTGTTGTTCGACGTGAACGTTAGCCTCCTCAAGCGCCTGTTTAGCGATGTTGGCAGCGCGGACTTCGCCTGCTGATGTCCACCAATGCAGAAATTCAACAGATGCTACGGTGGACTGTGCTGCGTTAATGGGGAAAGCGATTGTGAATAAAAGGGTAAGCAAGTATTTTTTCATAGTTCACACGCCAACTGAATGGTGACAATAAGCCCTTTTTGAGGGTGATTTTGTACATAGAGATCACCGCCATGGCTGCGAGCAATACTGCGTGAAATGGTTAGACCGAGCCCTGAACCAGGGTGTGTCGTTGCATCAACGCGAAAATACGGCTCAAAGACTTTTTCTTGCCACTTTTTATCTAATCCTGGACCAAAGTCGCGAACCTGAATAACAACCTTGTCATGATCGTCGTAAAGACCAACCTCAGCGGAGCCACCATATTTAATCGCATTGTCGATGACGTTATAAAGACATCGTTTAATCGCGAGGGGCTTCCCTAGGAATCGGCTTTCAACCGGTAGAGAAAGCTGAACCTTATGTTTACTTCGGTTGTAGTACGCCGCGCATTGTTCAAGCGTGTCGACCAAATTAATCCATTCAACGTCCTCATGGATGTCAGTTTCACGAATACACTGCAAAGCACCTTTTAACAGCACATCAAATTCAGTTAACACGGTCTCAAATTTTTGCCGCTCTGCATCATCTTCCAACATTTCCGTGCGTAATTTCAGGCATGCTAATGGCGTCTTTAAATCGTGTGATATGGCCCCGAATAGCATTTCACGGTCGCGGATATAGGCGCGTATACGTCGCTGCATTTTATTAAACGCTCGCACAGCAGCACGTGTTTCTTTACTACCTTCTTCTTTTACTTCTTCGACATATAGCTGTCCGCTCATTAGCGTAGCGGCTTTAGCCAGTCGCCGAATTGGACGAATTTCTAATCGCAACAACCAGACCGTACAAAAGACAAGGAGTAACGAAGATATCCCCAAAAAGACCAGCTGTTTTTGGTCAATAAACTGTGGAGATAAGGTAGAGAAGGGGACAGGTAGTGTCGCCGCGAGATAAAACCATTCGCTTTGTGACATTTGAATCTGTACCACAACGATAGGTAAATCCAGATCGCCTAAGGCTAAACTGTAGTCGGCCCAGATAGCAGGCAATGCCTCAAGCTTAATACCTGAGTTAAACACTTTGAGATCTTGGCGTCGGCTTAAGGCAACATCAATGTCTTGTGCGTGGCGTACTGATTTAGACAATCGCGTTGATGCCTGCTCTAAAATCATGGCGGTACGCGCAGTTTGTGTGGGTAAGCCAACATCTAATTTGCGTTGGTTGATGGAAATAAAGAATCGTGTACCGCCCATTTCTCTAATTTGGTTCAAGATGAGGTAGCGATAACTGACGGGAAGCGCCTCAAAGTAATTGTAAGTATCGGCAACGTTACTGGTTAGGCTTTGTACCGTTTTCTGTAGGCTCTCTTGCTCCTTTTGCGCACTGGTTTGGAACCAAATTAACCCTGCGATCAATTGGGCGATAACAATCACGATCAATAAGGTCGCGCCAATACGAAAGCGAATGGAGGTGAACAACGATAGCGCAAGCGTACGCATCAATGCACCTCTGTTGCGATGACATCAGTGGCGAGCATGTAACCTTTATTTCTTACCGTTAGAATCAGCGAACGCTCGTCGTCGTGAAGGTGCTTACGTAATCGGCTGATTTGCACATCAATCCCGCGTTCAAATGGCTCTGCATCTCGCCCCCAAATGCAGCGAGCAATATCATCTCGACTCAAAAGCTGATTGGGTTTTTCTAGCATTAAGCTGATCAGGTTAAAATCGGCGCCAGACAATTGTTTACACTCACCGTGAGGGCTAACTAATTGACGCTTCAGCAGGTCACACGTCCATCCGGCGAAAGTGACTTTATGGCCGACACCGGATGATTGGGTCATACGTGTACGCCGCAATAAGGCTTTAATGCGTGCCAGTAGCTCACGTGGGCTAAAGGTTTTTGTCATGTAATCATCGGCGCCCACTTCAAGCCCTGCAACACGATCAGCTTCATCTGTCACGGCCGTGAGCATGATGATGGGGACGTTAGAGTGTTTGCGAATTTGGCTACATAGCGTTAGCCCATCATCGCCCGGCAGCATAATATCGAGAATGATGAGGTCCGGTGCGTGCGTTTGATAGTGCGCCCACATTTGCTCACCGTCACTGGCAGTAAGAACATGAAACTCAGCACGCCCTAGGTAATCGGTAAGTGCATCTCTAAGCGATTGATTGTCATCCACAACGAGGATGGTTTTCATCTTGCACGTTCCTGTGTTTTTCACCAATGCCTTGTGTATACCTCAATTAAAACGAGATCACTATTGGCGCAAGCTGATATTGCCACACCGGTAGGCCTTGGTATGTAACAGCCTGCTTACAAACTCATAGGTTTTTGTAACCTTAGGGGAGACGCTTTTCTTTATCGTGTGTATGTCTCTACATAAAAAAGGAACATCACATGTTTAGTCACGCGTTTGGATTACTACAACGGATAGGGCGCTCTTTGATGCTGCCTGTGGCCGTATTACCTGTTGCTGGTCTATTACTCGGTATCGGTTCTGCTAACTTCGCATGGATACCGGATAGTGTCTCTGAAATCATGGCCATGTCAGGCGATGCCGTATTTAGCAATTTGGCACTTATCTTTGCGATTGGTGTCGCTCTGGGCCTATCAGATAACGATGGCGCGGCTGCGCTGGCGGCAACGGTTGGCTTTGCCATTATGACCGCGACCTTAGGGGTTATGGCTAACATCCACGGCATTGAGCCTGCGATGATCATCGGGATCCCTAGCCTTAATACTGGGGTGTTCGGCGGGATTATGATCGGGGCTGTGGCAGCCTATTTGTTTAATCGCTTTCATAACATCCAACTTCCTGAGTACTTGGGCTTCTTTGCCGGAAAGCGCTTTGTCCCTATCGTTACGGGTATTGCTGCAATATTCCTCGGTATTGGGCTCAGCTATATCTGGCCTCCTATCGGCGGCGCAATCAAGAGTTTTTCGCACTGGGCGGCTTATCAAAGCCCAACCACCGCTTTTGGTATTTACGGGTTTGTTGAGCGCTCTTTGATCCCTTTTGGCTTGCACCACATTTGGAACGTGCCTTTCTTCTTTGAAGTGGGGGAATATGTCGACCCTGAAAGCGGCAAAGTGATCACCGGTGAAATTCAGCGCTACCTTGCCGGTGACCCTACTGCCGGCAATCTAGCCGGAGGCTATTTGTACTCGATGTGGGCGTTACCGGCGGTGGGATTAGCTATTTATCACTCAGCTCGCCCTGACAAACGCGCACTGGTTGGCGGGATTATGGCTTCGGCAGCGTTAACATCATGGCTGACGGGTATTACCGAACCGATGGAGTTTTCTTTCCTATTTGTCGCACCAGTGTTGTATGCCATGCATTGTGTCTTAACGGGGATCGGTTTTGCACTCGTCACAACGTTAGATATCCACCATAGTGTCACCTTCGCACATGGCGCAATTGACTTCCTGATCTATTACCCACTGTCGACTAATGCTTGGCTTTTCGCACTGATTGGCCCGCTCTGGGCGTTAATGTATTACAGCTTGTTTAGATTAACGATCAGTAAGCTTAATTTACTGACACCAGGCCGCGAAACAGCTGAAACCGAGGTGAGTCAACTTTCGGAAATCGGTTCAGAGCTGGCACATCAATTGGTCAGTGCGCTTGGAGGAAAGGAAAACATTAAAAATGTGGATGCCTGTATCACACGACTGCGAGTCAGCCTGAATGATATCCAGCATGCTGATATCGCCGCAATTAAGCAGCTCGGCGCCAAAGAGGTACTGGTTGTTGGTGGCAACCTTCAAGCCATATTTGGTACACAATCAGACAGTATTAAATCTGAAATAAAAGCGGTGCTTGTTGGGTAAGTGACCATTAAAAAAGAGGCCAAATGGCCTCTTTTTCAGTAGTGAAGTGGGTGTATTACGCCACTTGTACTTGTTGTTGTTCGATTTCTTCACTTGGTGTAGCACCAGATTCAGCACCGTGCATCCAACGAATTAGCGTGCCGGATAGCGCCAATAAGATCACACCGGAAATCGCTGCTGTTGCTGCAATACCACCGAAGATGGCCATGGCACCGTAATCGCCCACATGTGAGCCAATAATACCTGCTACATAGTTAGCGACTGCATTAAAGCCAAACCATGCACCCATCATTAGCGAGGCCAAACGTAGTGGTGCAAGCTTGGTGACTAGCGATAAGCCGATTGGAGAGAGACAAAGCTCGCCCATGGTATGGAAGAAGAACGCGCCCACCAGCCAGAACATAGAGGTTTTAACCGCCGTGTCGCCACCTTGTTCTAAAACGGCGCCAATCATGAACACAAATCCTAACGCGAGCATAAATAGCGCCATTGCGAACTTCACGGGTGAACTTGGCTCTTTACTGCCCAAGCGAACCCATAGTGATGCGACAATTGGGGCAAACACAATGATGAAGAATGGATTAAGCGATTGGAACCAAGCCGCAGGGATCTCAAAACTACCCACCATACGATCTGTGTATTGTTGGGTATAGATATTCATCAGTCCGCCTGCTTGCTCGAAGCCAGCCCAGAAAATGATCACGAACAAGCCCATCAATAAAATCACTTTGAGGCGATCGATTTCTTTTTTCGTCAGTGGGGCATTGGTGGTCGACTTATTGGCGTCTCGCGCTTGTTGTGCGGCGGGTACTTTACCGATTTCGCCCAGCCATGAGTTCGCCATGGTAAGCTGGATTGCCAAACTGATTAGCATGCCAACGCCTGCCGCGAAGAAACCGTATTGCCAACCGTAAGCACTTGTTACTGTACCAGAGACAAAACCGGCGAGCAGTGAACCAATATTGATCCCCATATAGAAGATGGTAAAGGCACCATCTCTACGGTGATCGCCTTCGTTATACAGGTCGCCAACCATGGTTGAAATATTGGGCTTTAACAGGCCACAACCAGTGATCAGTAAGGCGAGGCCAGCATATAAGGTATGCACGATATCCAAGCCATATTGGTGAGCGGGAAATGCAAGGGTGAATTGACCGATGGCCATTAAGGCACCACCGAACACCACCGCACGTCGCTGACCAATATAGTTGTCGGCAAACCATCCACCAATTAATGGCGTGATGTAGACCAAGCCTGTGTAGTAGCCATAAAGCTCAAGTGCATCTTTGGTTGACCAGCCTAAGCCACCGTTGATGGTTTGATCGGTCAAATAAAGGACGAGGATAGCGCGCATCGCGTAGTACGAAAAGCGCTCCCAAAGCTCAGTGCCAAAAAGCAAAAATAGCCCACGAGGGTGGCCGAGTATATTCTTTTGGTTTTCCATAACTATCTAATTATTCACTTAAAGTTTTTGTTGGGTCTGCATTTCATCATTTGGCGTGCAGTACGTCGCCAAGGGGGAAGGTTGTGGTTAGGTGAGCTCCTTAAGTGTAATTTGTAACAAAATATTTAAATCTAGAGTAATGGTTTTTTACCAAAATTAAAATCTATTAATCAATCTCTTTATGAGTCATTTGATTAACTTTCGAGCAGGTAAATGAAATATTGTGTTTTGATGGTTTCAAAAAAGGCTGCCACCATCATAGTTGGTGTAGCAGCCTCTTAAATCTTTGAGTGGGATCAAAAGAAGGGTGTTTATGTGATATGTGTCACTATGGCGAGTGCGTTTGGGGAGAAATTAGACAATGGCGCTACGTAGCCACAGTGCAATATCTTCGTACATAGTTTGGTGGCTCTGATCGGCATCAGCCCAGCTCATCACAAAGTGATAAAGCTTTTCGTGGTGATACGCTTGCCCCACCATTTGATTGGCCAGTAACTCTAACGGACCGGGCGTCAGGCTATCGGTAAACAGTTTACAGTCCACAATCTCACCGTGTTTGACGTCCAAGTGTAATTCAACGCCACCCCAATCAAATCGCTCGTCAAAGGTGTGCATAAATTGCGGACTTTGGCCAAAGTTCCATTCCCAACTGCATTGCTTCTCGTAGATAGCATCAAACCCTTCGACGTCGGGTTTTGCTTGGGGAGAAATGTATTCAATCTCAGTGTGCTGACCAAAGTGCGCGAAGAATGCTTGCTTGATGGCGTCACAGACCTTTTCGTGATCCACCGATGGCACAAACTCCGCAATGTTAGCGACGCGAGCGCGGACTGACGTGATGCCTTTGGCTTGCAGTTTTTTGGGGTCGGGGTTGAGGTAATCACCCAATCGAGATAGATCGGCGTTAATCAACAATGTGCCATGATGAAAACCACGATCTTTGGCTTCTTTATACGCAGAGCCAGAAATTTTACGTTGTCCTTCAGGGGTGTCCATAACCAAATCGTTGCGTCCACTGGCGGAGGCATTCACGCCAAGCGACTTGAGCGCATCAAGGACGATTTGCGTAGAAATGGATTTATCATAGCCGGGTTTGCCTGCCATGAAGGTGAAATTGGTATTGCCGAGATCATGAAACACTGCGCCACCGCCACTTTGACGACGCGCTAAGACTACCTTGTCCTCTTCCATCTTTCGCGTATTACATTCGCGCCAAGGATTCTGACCGCGTCCAATGACCACCGTATTGTCATTGCGCCACAAGAACAGCACATTTTGTTGGGCCGACATGGTGCGAAATATGGTGTCTTCCACGGCAAGATTGAACCAAGGGTGAGTGGACGTGGATACAAAAACGCGCAGCGGCAGAGAGTTAGGGTTCATGCAAGGCTCCAATCAGTCAAAAAGCTGGGCAGTAGAATAACAAACTCACTGAGGCGAGCGGGAACAAATAGCAATAAAAATCATCACCGAGCGTCGCTAAGACTGACAACTCTGCTTAAAGAGCAGACAAATTTACTTTTTCTCCGCAAATCAGTGTGGAAAAATCCAACAAAAGCGGTTTAGGGTTTGGCATTAGCCGTGGCATTAATTAGTATGTAAGGTCATTTTTATTACCCGTTCTCTCAGTTAATTGGCATGGTAGTGCAAATCGGCGCTCTGTCAGTTTGCTCAGACAATTGGTAAACCACGATTTCCAACTGGTATGCCACTTCTTTAATCTGGTTGGACAGCCCCACGGGTCGACGAGGAAACAATGCAACAATTAGAAGAAATTCTTGCTAGCGCAACAGCGGCGATCGCCAGTGCCGCATCCGTTGCTGCACTGGATGAGGTCCGGGTGAAATTCCTGGGTAAGAAAGGTGAGTTAACTGCGCAATTACAAGCTTTAGGTAAATTGCCTCCGGAAGAGCGTCGTGAAGCAGGTCAAACGATCAACCAAGCGAAGCAAACCGTACAACAAGCGATTGCTGAGCGTAAAAATGCACTTGAGCGCGCCGAGTTGGAAGCGAAGCTTGCGGCTGAAACCATTGATGTCAGCTTGCCGGGCCGTCGTATTGAAAACGGTGGTATTCACCCTGTAACGCGTACTATTGAGCGTATCGAACAGTTTTTTGGTGAGTTAGGCTTTTCTGTTGCCGCTGGCCCAGAAGTCGAAGACGGCTTCCATAACTTTGATGCGTTGAACATTGCTGCGGACCATCCGGCACGCACAGACCATGATACTTTCTTCTTCAACCCTGATCTGATGTTGCGAACCCATACCTCGGGTGTACAAATTCGTACTATGGAAGCGGGTAAGCCACCGTTCCGCATTATCGCGCCGGGCCGTGTTTATCGAAATGATTACGACCAAACCCATACCCCCATGTTCCACCAAGTGGAAGGTTTATTGGTTGATAAAGACATTAACTTCGCTGACCTGAAAGGCGTGTTAAATGACTTTTTGCGTAACTTCTTTGAAGAAGATTTAGAAGTGCGTTTCCGTCCGTCTTACTTCCCGTTTACTGAGCCGTCAGCAGAAGTGGATGTGCGCCGTAAAGGTGGCAAGTGGCTTGAGATTTTAGGCTGTGGCATGGTTCACCCGAATGTCCTACGCGCGGTAAACATCGACCCAGAAACGTACCAAGGTTTTGCCTTCGGTATCGGGGTAGAGCGCTTGACCATGTTGCGTTATGGCGTGAATGACCTTCGTGCGTTCTTCGAGAACGATCTGCGCTTTTTGAAACAATTTAAGTAATCAGTGGGGCAAGGTAATAATGAAATTCAGTGAATCTTGGCTGAGAGAGTGGGTGAGCCCAGCAAACGACACCGAGGCGCTTGCCCACCAAATCACGATGGCTGGCTTGGAAGTAGACGAAATCGCGCCAGTGGCCGGTGACTTTTCCGGCGTAGTGGTTGGCGAAGTGGTTGAGTGTGGTCAGCATCCGGATGCGGATAAACTGCGTGTCACCAAAATCAATGTTGGCGGTGATGAGCTACTTGATATTGTTTGTGGTGCACCAAACTGTCGCCAAGGCTTGAAAGTTGCAGTAGCGACCGTTGGTGCGGTCCTTCCTGGAAACTTTAAGATTAAAAAAGCGAAGCTGCGTGGTCAGCCATCTTTCGGGATGCTGTGCTCTTTTACCGAGCTGGGTATCGATGTGGAATCCGATGGCATTATTGAACTGCCGACCGATGCGCCAATTGGCACCGATATTCGCGAGTACTTGTCACTCAATGACGCTGCGATTGATGTTGATTTAACACCTAACCGCGCTGATTGCTTGAGCCTGCGTGGCCTCGCTCGCGAAGTGGGGGTTCTCAACCGCGCCGATGTTGTTGAGCCGACCATTACCCCAGTGGCACCTAGCATTGATGATAAAGTCGCGGTACGTATTGATGCGCCTCAGGCATGCCCACGTTACCTCGGCCGCGTCGTTCGCAATGTCAATGTTGGCGCACAAACACCGCTTTGGATGCAAGAAAAACTGCGTCGCAGCGGCATTCGTGCCATTGATCCTGTAGTCGATGTCACCAACTATGTGATGCTCGAACAAGGTCAGCCGATGCACGCGTTTGACCTCAGCAAAATTGAAGGCGGCATTGTCGTGCGTCTTGCTGAAGAAGGCGAAGCACTGACCTTGCTTGATGGCAACGAAGCGAAATTGAATGCCCAAACATTGGTGATTGCCGATGACCAAAAAGCCTTGGCGATGGCGGGAATTTTTGGTGGTCAAGACTCAGGTGTGACGTCGGAAACTCAAGACATCTTATTGGAGTCCGCATTCTTTGCACCTGAAGCCATTCGTGGTCGTGCACGTAACTATGGTTTGCATACTGACTCGTCACACCGCTTTGAGCGCGGCGTTGATCCAGCACTGCAAACTGCTGCGATGGAGCGTGCGACTGAACTATTGATCGCGATTTGTGGCGGAGAAGCCGGTGAAATTGTGGTGGGTGAGTCATCTGAGCATCTGCCTAAGCGTGACACTGTGACTTTGCGCCGCGAGAAACTCGATCGCCTGCTGGGCCATCATATCGACGATGCCACCGTTACCGACATTCTGATCCGTCTTGGCTGTGGCGTCACGCAGACGCAGGAAGGTTGGCAGGCGACAGCACCAAGCTGGCGTTTTGATATTGCTATTGAGCAAGACTTGATTGAGGAAGTGGGCCGTATCTATGGATACGACAACATTCCGACGCGCGCACCGAAAGCCGCACTGACTATGCGCGAGCATCAAGAAGCCGCGATGCCGCTAAAACGTGTACGCGATTTGTTGGTTGACCGTGGCTTCCACGAGGCAATTACCTACAGCTTTGTCGAGCCAAAACAGCAAGCGTTGATTGTGCCAGAGGTTGAGCCGCTGATCCTACCAAGCCCAATTTCTGCAGACATGTCAGCCATGCGTTTGAGCCTGCTTCCAGGGCTTTTGAATACAGTGGCGTACAACCAAAAACGTCAACAACCGCGCGTGCGTTTGTTTGAGTTTGGTTTACGTTTCACACCAGAAGGCGATATGACGGGTGCTGTTCGTCAAGAAAATATTCGTCAAGAGCGTATGCTCGCGGGTGTGATTGCTGGTCCTCGTAGTGAAGAGCACTGGGATATGGCAACGGCGACGGCGGATTTCTTTGATTTGAAAGGCGATCTTGAAGCCGTTCTTGAATTGAGCGGTAAGTTGTCTGACTTCCGTTTTGTCGCCGCCAAGCATCCAGCGATGCACCCGGGTCAAACCGCTGCGATTGAATTGGATGGCAAGGTCGTTGGCTATATGGGTACCTTACACCCGGAGCTTGAGCGTGAGTTTGGCTTAAATGGTCGTACCGTGGTGTTTGAGATTGAGTGGCAAGCCATTGACAGTCGCTTTATTCCGGAAGCCGCTGGCCTTTCTAAATTCCCAGCAAACCGCCGTGATATTGCGGTGATTGCCGACCAAGCACTCGCGTCTGGTGACGTAGTGGCTGCTTGCTTGGAAAGCGGTAATGCGTTGGTGAAAGGGGCGAAACTGTTTGACCTCTACACTGGCAAAGGGGTGGAAGAAGGCAAGAAAAGCTTGGCGATTGCCCTTACGCTTCAGTCTGATGAGCGCACGTTGGAAGAAGCCGATATTAGCGATGCCGTGTCTGGTGTTGTGGCCCATTTATCAGAAAAACTGGGCGTAACTTTGCGTGATTAATCCCACTCTGATTAGAAAAAAGCAGCGGAAACGCTGCTTTTTTTATGCCTAATTGATCTAACATCTATCCGTTTGAAAAGCTGAGTAAATTCACTAAATCTGTATAAAATCCACTCAGATATTGATAAATTTGCCTAAAATCAGTCACTAATGGATATATGCAAATAGCGTGACTAAAATACGCTTGGTAAGTGGCTGGTAACAAAGGTCAAATTTTTGGACACTGTTCTTGCTTTTGCAACTTAAAAAAGTTGGCGCAAATCAGCCAGTTGGCATACACTTGTTTTGAGTTGGTCCTCAAATATCCCTAAAATACAAGGGCTAAAGACGTGTGGACCACGTGTAGAATGGTGGTGTCGATACTGCGGTATTGCATATGTGTTCAACAATTCTTGAGGGAAAAACCTATGGCGCTCACTAAAGCCGATTTGGCTGAGAACCTGTTTGAAAATATCGGGATTAGCAAACGGGACGCCAAGGAGACAGTCGAAGCGTTTTTCGAAGAAGTTCGTAAAGCACTCGAAAGTGGCGAGCAGGTGAAATTATCGGGTTTTGGTAATTTTGACTTGCGAGACAAGAATGAACGTCCCGGTCGAAACCCTAAAACAGGGGAAGATATTCCAATCACTGCGCGACGCGTTGTGACGTTTCGACCTGGCCAAAAACTAAAAGCACGGGTTGAGAACGCCAAGGTAGAGAAATAAACGAGCGTTACTCGTGCCAGTGGTCACGATGCCACGGATAAAAAGCCGCGGACCGAAAGGTTGGCGGCTTTTTAATTTGTCTATACATGATCACACTGTGAAGGGAAAACGCTGGGTTTATCGGTTAAGTCGCTGTAACGTTTTGTTGTCTAGTTGTAATAAAAGGAAGCATTATGCTGACAGCACGCCCTGGTGCCTTTATTGATGCGGCATTGACCGCACCTCACGCCTTTACCCCAGACTCATGGCGAGTTGGCTCGCTGACCTTCAATCACAGTGCGCCCGGTATTATCTCAATCCAACCCGATGTGACCAACGTTTCCCGTTGTGTGGTGCTATCGTCGGGGATCCATGGAGACGAAACTGCACCGATTGAACTGATTGATCAGCTGCTCTCGGATATGCTCGCAGGGCAATTTACCCCAGACGTACCACTGTTACTGATCATTGGCCATGCTGAGGCGATTAAAGCACACACTCGTTTTATTGAAGATAACCTTAACCGTTTATTCGGAGGCTGGAATGAGGAAAAAAACGAAGAGCACTACCTTGCCAACCAGCTGCAAAAAGCGGTGAGCGATTTTTTCGCGGCTCAACCGGATAACATGACCCGTTGGCATCTTGATTTACACAGTGCCATTCGCGAGTCCTACCATTATATGTTTGGTGTGATCCCAACCACGCCGACCGAGAAAGACGTGCGCCCATTGGCCGCATTACTCAATGACGCCAAAATGGATGCCACTGTCCTGTCTCAATCACCCTCACCAACCTTTAGCTGGTATAGCGCCAATCACCATAATGCGCTGGCTGCAACCTTAGAAATGGGCCGTGTGGCGCCGTTGTTTGAAAATGATATGCGAGAGTACGAGCCACTTGATCGCACATTACGGGGCTTGTTAAAAGCCGCTACGTTGCCGACTGAATTAGCGCCGATGCGCTTTTATCGTGTGACCCGAACCTTGACCAAGCACACGGAGCAATTTGCACTCACGTTTCCTTCCACCGCCAAAAACTTCACACCGTTTGAAAAGGGCGCATTATTGGCGACCGACAAGGGGCAAGAGATTTATGCTGAACACGACGGTGAGGTGGTGATCTTCCCAAACGCGAATGTCCAAGTGGGTCATCGCGCCGGGTTACTGGCCACACCATTTGAAGCCGATGCGAGTCAGCCTCTCTATGTGTACGTACCCAAAAAAGCCACCGCGTAGCGCTTTTCAAGCCTCACGCCAGTCTGTAAAGTGCGTCACAGAATCAAAATAATGGATGACGCATGCGAGTGTCCGAACTTACTGCACGCCAACAAGCCAGATGGCGGCGTGCTTTATTAGCATTTAGTGGTGTGTTACTGGTCGTCGGCGTTTTTGCTCTGAGCGTTGGGGAGATCTGGATCGCTCCGTTTGGCAATCACTCAGTATTAGAGTCGCAGCTGCTGGTACAACTGCGTTTGCCGCGAGTGATGGCGGCCATACTCATTGGCGCGTCGCTTGCCATTGCAGGGGCGAGTTTACAGGTGTTACTCGGTAACCCGCTTGCCGAGCCCGGCGTGTTGGGGATCTCAGGCGGCGCCAGCGTCGCGGTCGTGTTGTTGCTTTTTTTCGCGCCAGCATGGGCATCTGGTGGCATGATGGCGGTTGCAGCTATGCTTGGTGCTAGCCTCTTTACACTGATATTGGTGTTGCTTGCTCGGCGTGCCTTAGCGACGTCACGCATCTTGTTAGTGGGCGTAGCCTTGAGCATCCTTGCTGGGGCGGTGGTGACCTTAGCCTTTTATTTCAGCTCCGATTTTAACCTTCGCCAATTGATGTATTGGCTGATGGGTTCGTTGTCCGGTATGCGCTTAAGCCATATCGCGTGGTTGGCGCTGACTGCACCGTGTATCGCGATATTGTGTCATTTTGGCCAGCAATTGGATCAACTCATGCTTGGTGATGTACAAGCGCAACAATTGGGGCTAGATACTCATCGATTGCGTTGGCAATTGATTGTGCTGATCAGCATCTTGGTCGGGTTATCGGTAGCTGCAGCTGGCGTGATTGGCTTTATTGGCCTTGTGGTGCCCCACTACTTGCGTTTGTGGTTTGGCAGTCGGAATCGCTACTTGTTGCCTTTGTCGGCGTTAGCTGGGGCGATTTTACTGGTCAGTGCCGATACGCTGGGTCGATTACTGCTTGATGCGGCAGAGCTCCCCGTCGGGGTGGTGACCAGCGTGATTGGTGCGCCTTTATTCATTTGGATGCTGGTCAAGGCGGTGTAATGTTAACAGCACATCAATTAAGTCTATCGCCGCGTCTATTGCCTCTGTCTATCCGCTTTCAGCCAGGGCAAGTTACGCATTTGATTGGCCCTAACGGCAGTGGCAAAAGCACCTTATTGCATTTGCTGTCAGGGCTTGGTACGCCTGAACATGGCCAGGTGAGCATCCAGGATACCGCTATCGCCGGCCTACGCCGCCAAGATCTCGCGCATCTTCGTGGTTACTTAATCCAACAGCAAAAGCCTGCTTTCGTAATGGCGGTGTATGAATACCTCAATCTGGTCATCGACAGTCTACAGCTTGGCCAAGCGTCTACACGTGATGCGGTGGTAAGACGTGTATGCCAATCGCTGTCGATTGATGACAAGCTTCATCGTCGTGTTGACAGTTTGTCAGGAGGCGAATGGCAACGGGTTAGGCTGGCCGGGGTATTATTGCAAGTTGACAGGCAATTAAACCCACAAGCTTCTGTGTTATTGCTTGATGAGCCAGCGACGGGGCTGGATGTTGCTCAGCAAGAAGCGATTTACGCAGAAATTACTCACGCCGCTAAGCAGGGACTGTGCGTCGTCATGGCAAACCATGACCTAAACCGCAGCCTAACGCATGCAGATAACGTGGTTTTGCTCAACCAAGGCCGGATGGTGGCGAGTGGTGCACCCCGTGATGTACTCTCGGACACCCGCTTGTCCGACGTATTTGCGACCCCTTTAGTGCAGGTCAGTACCGCATATGGCCCGGTGATTGTGCGAGTTGGCGAGCAAGCCGATCTTAATCCGCCTCGATGACGTTCAGCTTGGCCCTGATAAATTCCGCGTGATCTACATAAAGCAGCTCGGCGGTTTTACGGATCACCGCTTCTTCGAGCGGGTCGATATTTTCATCGGCATACGCCACTGACCACATGGCTTCAATCAGTTCAATCCGTGCTTGTGGGTCTAAATCACGCAGCTTATCCGTGTATTCGTATAGCGACGTTGCTTGTTTACTGTGAGCTTGTGCCTCGGCCAACAGTGTATCTGCTTGCGATGGCTCGAGGTTCAGTAATTGGCAAATGCGATCGCGCTTAGTCACAAACTCCCGCTCATCAATGTCGTGGTCGGCCATCGCCACCTCACTCAGTAAGCCTGCCATCGCTTGATGCAGCGATAGCCCAGCGTCACTGTGTTGCGTCGCATCAGCGGCGAGGGCGGATTCAAGTTTTTTAAAAAGCTGTTTTAGCATGGCTGTTCTCCCAAACTGCGGAGTTTATTGGCCGTCTTTACACATTGAATACGTAGTGAACGGGCAATACGTTTACTTTAGCAACACCGTATTGGCGGTTTGTGCGTCGATGGCGCGGCTTTGTTTCTTTTTACTTTGTGATAGGATGCGTCTCCAATCAACCTTATTTATCGGCYGTGACACTGATAAACGCCTTAAAAGATTAAGCAGTAAGCAGGAATCGCCTTGAGTTCACGTCATCACAACACGTCAGAGACACTGTTTGCAGCGTTAAACGATTGTATGCTGCAAGACCGTTTTCGTTTTAAAAAGCGCATCCATGGCGCACAAAAAATCAAAAAAGACGACGCCAAACAGGCGGTGTACGATCAAATTGCCGCTGAAATGGCGCAGAGTATGCAGCGCCTGCTCGCCCGTCGTGCCAATACACCTGCTGTTCGCTATCCGGAAGCATTGCCAGTCAGTCAGAAGAAAGATGACATTGCCGAAGCAATCGCGAATAACCAAGTAGTGATCATTGCGGGGGAAACGGGCTCAGGCAAAACCACTCAGTTGCCCAAAATTTGTATGGAGCTTGGGCTAGGCGTCGCCGGTACCATAGGTCACACTCAGCCACGTCGCTTGGCTGCACGCTCGGTCGCCTCACGGATTGCTGAAGAGCTTGACGTCGAGTTAGGCAGTAGCGTCGGCTATAAAGTACGTTTTAATGACAAAGTCTCAGAGGCGACGCAAGTCAAACTGATGACGGACGGGATCTTGCTAGCCGAAATCCAGCACGATCGGTATCTGAATCAGTACGACTGCATCATTATCGATGAAGCGCACGAGCGCAGCCTAAACATCGATTTTATTCTCGGCTATTTGCGCGAGTTATTGCCCAAGCGCCCTGATCTCAAAGTTATCATTACCTCGGCAACTATCGATCCTGAGCGCTTTTCTAAGCACTTTAATAACGCGCCTATGATAGAGGTGTCTGGCCGTACTTACCCGGTGGAAGTGCGCTACCGCCCATTGGTGGAAGAGGACGATAGCGATCGTGACCAGCTGGAAGCGATCAGCGATGCGGTCGATGAGCTGTGCCTTGAAGGGCCGGGTGATATACTGATCTTTATGAACGGTGAGCGTGAAATTCGCGACACCGCCGATCATCTTCAGCGTCGTCAACTGCGCGATACCGAGATTTTACCCTTGTACGCAAGGCTTTCTGCTGGCGAGCAAAATCGTGTATTCCAACCTCACTCTGGGCGTCGGATTGTGCTGGCCACCAACGTCGCCGAGACCTCGCTAACCGTGCCGGGCATTAAGTATGTGATTGATCCCGGCACGGCACGGATTTCTCGCTATAGCTACCGGACTAAGGTGCAGCGACTGCCGATTGAGCCGATTTCACAGGCCAGTGCTAATCAGCGTAAAGGGCGCTGTGGCCGTGTGTCGGAAGGCATTTGTGTGCGTTTGTATAGCGAAGAGGACTTTTTAGGCCGTCCTGAATTTACCGATCCAGAAATTCTGCGGACAAATCTGGCCTCAGTGATCCTGCAAATGACGGCAATAGGGCTCGGTGATATTCAAGCCTTCCCGTTCGTTCAGCCGCCTGACAGCCGTCATATCAAAGATGGTGTCCGTTTGCTCGAAGAGCTGGGGGCGATCAAGCGGGGCCAAGCCACCGATAAACGTAAGCTGACCGCGATTGGTAAAACCTTGGCCAAACTGCCGATTGACCCGCGTTTGGCACGCATGGTGATTGAGGCGCCTAAGCATGGTGCCTTAAATGAGGTGATGGTGATTGCCGCGGCCTTGGCAATCCAAGACCCGCGTGAGCGTCCAGCGGATAAGCAGCAACAAGCGGATGAAAAGCACCGTCGTTTTGCCGATAAAGAATCGGACTTTTTGGCCTATGTAAACCTTTGGGATTACGTTAAAGAGCAGCAAAAAGCGCTGTCGAATAACCAGTTCCGTAAACAGTGCAAAAAAGACTATCTCAATTACCTGCGCGTGCGAGAGTGGCAAGACGTTCACTATCAGATCAGCCAAGTGATGAAAGAGCAGAATGCGCAATTCAACCAAGAACCTGCCAGTTATCAGGCCATTCACATGGCACTGCTCGCTGGGCTATTAAGTCACATCGGCCTGAAAGACCAAGAAAAGAACGAATACCAAGGCGCACGGAATGCACGGTTCCATATTTTCCCGGGTTCTGGGCTTTTCAAAAAGCAGCCTAAATGGGTGATGGTTGCCGAACTGGTTGAAACCTCGAAACTCTGGGGGCGAATTGTTGCGCGTATC
Source organism: Salinivibrio sp. PR919 (assembly GCF_001995355.1). Taxonomy (NCBI): domain Bacteria; kingdom Pseudomonadati; phylum Pseudomonadota; class Gammaproteobacteria; order Vibrionales; family Vibrionaceae; genus Salinivibrio; species Salinivibrio sp. PR919. The sequence continues at coordinate 23,564 of NZ_MUFL01000023.1, forward strand.
CAACCCGAATGGGTAGAGCCACTGGCGCAGCATTTGATTAAGCGCAGCTACAGTGAACCACATTGGTCACGCAAGCAAGCCGCTGTAATGGCTAGCGAGAAGGTCACGCTATACGGGATCCCAATTGTCGCCAGCCGTAAAGTCAATTATGGCGCCATCGACCCGGTGCTTAGCCGTGAGCTGTTTATTCGTTCGGCATTGGTTGAAGGGGATTGGCAAACCAAACATGCCTTTTTCCGCCAAAACCAAAAGCTGTTGGCGGAAGTGGAGGAGCTTGAGCTGAAATCTCGCCGGCGCGATATTTTGGCAGACGACGATACCTTGTTCGACTTTTACGATCAGCGCCTCGATCATAGTGTGGTCAGCGGGCGTCACTTTGATACCTGGTGGAAAAAGGCACGTGAAGACAATCCCGACCTGCTCAACTTCGAAAAAGCCATGCTACTGCAAGGCGACGCCAGTCATGTCACCGAACTGGATTACCCTAATTTTTGGTATCAGGGCAACCTAAAACTCAAGCTGAGCTACCAATTTGAACCCGGCCAAGACCATGATGGGGTGACGGTGCATATCCCACTGCCGATCCTTAATCAGGTGTCAGAAGAAGGATTTGACTGGCACGTCCCCGGGCTACGTCACGAGCTGATTGTCGCGCTGATTAAATCGCTACCCAAGCCGTTACGACGTAACTTTGTACCTGCGCCAAATTATGCGGATGCGGTCTTACAACGCGTGACGCCCATGGAAGTGCCTTTGCTCGATAGCATGGAAAAAGCCTTAAAGCAGATGTCCGGTGTCACCATTGAGCGCGACAGCTGGAATTTGGCGCAACTGCCAGAGCATCTGCGCATTCAGTTCCGCGTTGTGGATGATAAAAATCGCACCTTGGCTGAAAGCGAAGATCTTCATGCACTGAAACTGTCACTGAAAGATGAGGTGCAAGCGACGTTATCGGACGTGGCAGATGATGACATTGAGCAGCAAGGACTCACCCAATGGACATTTGGGGAACTGCCGAAACGCTACCAGCAAAAGCGCAGCGGGTTTGAAGTTAAAGCGTATCCTGCTTTAGTTGATGAAAAAGACAGTGTCGCGATCCGCCTTTTCGAAACGGAAGATCAACAACATAAAGCCATGCAAGCGGGGCAGCGTCGATTGGTCTTGCTCAATGTGCCATCGCCGATAAAATACCTGCACACCCATTTGCCCAACAAGTCGAAACTCGGTCTGTATTTTAACCCTTATGGCCGTGTTTTGGATTTGATTGATGACTGTATCGCCTGTGGTGTGGATAAGCTCATTGAGCAACACGGCGGGTTAACCTGGGAAGCGCAAGCATTTGAAGCCCTTAAAGAGACGGTGCGTGCGGAGCTAGGCGATACCGTGGTAGATATTGCTCAACAGATCGAACAGATTTTAACCCATGCCTTTAGCATCAATAAAAAGCTGAAAGGCAAAGTGGATCTTTCGATGGCGTTTGCGATGTCGGATATCAAAGCTCAGCTAGAAGGGCTGATTTACAAGGGCTTTGCTACCGAATCAGGCTGGCAGCGGCTGCCCGATATTTTACGCTATATGAAAGCGATAGAGCGTCGGTTAGAGAAGCTGCCGATTGATCCAGCGCGAGATCGCAGTCATATGCTCAAGATTGAATCTGTGATGAATGACTACAAGGCGTTGCTGAATAAGTTACCGAAAGGCAAAACTCTCCCTGATGAGGTAAAAGCCATACGCTGGATGATTGAAGAGCTTCGAGTGAGTTACTTCGCGCAGCAACTGGGTACGCCTTATCCGATTTCAGACAAGCGGATTAAAAACGCCATTGCGGCGATTTAAACGCGGCAAGGTCGTGCCGCCGTGTGACGTCAGTGAATGGATAAATCGTGAACGATAATTAATTTATATAAATATCAATAGTTAATAGAAACCGTGTCAAATGGCACGGTTTTTGTTTTTGCCAATACGGACAACAAACGGCTCGGTCGTTCGTGTTGCAGTGGCAAAGTAAGGAGCAGAAAAATGAAACAAGCAGGTGTGGCCCCTTGGTATCGGGTAGTTTTTTATGTGTTAGCGCTCAGCATGCCAACCACAGTATGGGCCAGTTTTAAAGATGAGGTCAGTGGTTTATATCAGTCTCTCAACCTCGCTGGTGAGGTGTCGTATCAGGCCTTTTCTGATGCGTATCGCCATTTTAAGCATAACCAAAGTAGCAAGCCGGTGATGACGCTGATTGATTATGGCAAACCGTCGTCAGAAAAGCGGTTTTGGGTGATTAATGTGAAAAAACGCCAAGTGCTATTTCGCTCTTATGTCTCTCATGGCAAGAATAGTGGCGCCCTTTACGCAAAGCGTTTCTCGAATCAGATTAATTCCTTGCAAACATCATTAGGGGTTTATCGTGCGGCTGAAACCTATCATGGTAAACATGGCTACTCACTGCGTTTAGATGGGCTTTCGAAGGGCTTAAACGATAATGCGCGCGCAAGAGCGATTGTGATCCACGGTGCTGATTATGCTCACCCTAAGGTGATTAAACAAAGCGGCCAATTAGGCAGAAGCTGGGGCTGCCCGGCGTTACCTAGCTACCTATCCGCGCGCGTGATTGATGCTATCAAAAATGGCACCTTTATCTATGCGTTTGCCAGCCAAGCTTAATGGTTCTTGATTGCGCAGCAGACGAGGTTTCACGAGTCATTTCACGGTGGGCGATGTAACACCTGCACATTGTTCACCGTGAACGCAAATTCTCTACCAACAAAAAATAAAGGCATGTTGAGACGCCTTTTATCGCGCTAGCGTATGCTCCTTAACCACTAAGGAGGAATGCATGGCACGCCTAAATCCTGTTACTTTATGCTTACTCTCCGCGTTTACCCTGTTTCCTAGCAGTGATGGGGATGCAGCACCGTCCGCGCCAGCGTTGATGCATGGTGTTGACGGGCAGATTGCCGAACATGACTATCGTGGCTATTGGGCCAGTGAAAAACTGGATGGGATCCGCGCCTATTGGACGGGCACGCAATTCTTAACTCGACAAGGAAACCCCATTCACGCACCGGATGCATTGATTCGAACGCTGCCAACGACGCCTTTAGATGGTGAGTTATGGGCCGGAAGAGGCGAGTTTCAAACCGTGTTGCGTACCGTGTTGGACGATAAACCAGACCCTGACGCGTGGCAGAAAGTTCGTTTTTATGCGTTTGATTTACCGGATCAACCTGGCCCGTTTTCTGCTCGCTATGCAGCACTGAAAAAGATAGTCGCCAACAGCGCATCGCCATTCTTAGCCTTGGTAAAGCAAAAGCCAGTGACTGACAATGACACGCTCCAAGCCCAGCTTATTGCCATCAATGAATCGGGGGGTGAAGGTTTGATGCTGCATCATCCCGATAGCCTGTACTTAGGACACCGCGTAGAGAGTTTGGTTAAGCTAAAAACCTACCAAGAGAAAGATGCCACCGTTATTGGTATGACGCCCGGAAAAGGTCGGTTACAAGGCTTGATGGGGTCCTTAGTGGTACGTCTTGCCGATGGTACTGAGTTTCGTGTGGGATCAGGCTTTAGCGATGCACAGCGGGCTGAACCACCTGAAATCGGCAGTACTATTTTGGTTAGGCACAATGGTGTGACGGAAAAGGGCATCCCACGCTTTGCGCGTTTTATTCGCGAGAAACCCATGCTTTAAAAAGAACCCGCCTAACGGTTGGCGGGTTTGCAGGTCGGTTTAGTGCTCATGCGTGGCGGGTGACGTGTCCTGACTTGCTCGATGACGAAGCTGGTGATCTAGGCACTGACAGTCTGCACTGTATTTTTTCTTACTGGTTTTTCCGATTCCCGGGTTAAAACTATTGGTTGGGTCGAGCTGATGGTAGAAATGGGCTAAATCGGGCTCGGCGGCATAGAGATGCCCGACATTGTGCTCGGCAGGGTATTTCGCGCCACGCTCGTTGAGCTGGGCGAGCATTTTTTCCTTAATCGCATGAACATCGGCACCTTTTTTCACAATGTAGTCTTGGTGAAAGACGTGACAGAAAAAGTGTCCGTAATAGAGCTTGGTGACCAACTGTGACTCAATGGTATCAGGCAGTTGCTCGACCCAATGTTTTTCATTGCGCTTCAATGCAATATCAAGCGCGAGAATATCTTCCACATCATTGCTGTGCATGGTGTGATAGCGAATCGCTGCGCCGGCAGCAGCAAAGCGGTGAAGCATGGCTTTTTTGGCTTCCTCTTCGGTACAGACAAAAAAGTCGCTGTCATCATGGTCGGCAAAAAACTGCGTCAAGAATTGCGAGCTTTCCTCAATACCTTCGTCTGATGCTTTAAAAATCAAATGATGCTCAAAGCGGTCACGGAACGCGAGCATACGAGAAGGCAAATGCTGCGGAAAAAGCTGGCTAACGTACTGCATGACTTTATCCGGCAGTGAATTGGGCAGCAAGGGCACTTTATCCAGCCACGCGGTAATTTGGGCTTTTAAGGCAAACATTTTAGGAATGCTGTCCGTCCCTAGTCGGCCAATGGCTAAAAACACGTCTTTGCCATATCGTTCAGCAATATTAAAGGCCTCGCGATGCATGTATTCTGCCACTTCGGGAAGATGTGACAGTTCGCTGAGCACACGACGACGTAACTGGTACAAAACATCAGGATTGTTGGTGCCGATATAGAACACCTTTTCACGCTCTGGAATGGGATAGGTATCTAGTCTGACCGCAAACACTGCCAGTTTTCCTGCACAGCCACTCACTTCATGAAGACGGTGTTTATCGGCGTTATACCGTGCAGGGCTATCTGCGTCGACATCACGGAGGATTTGCTCGTAATCATGCGCGGAGGCTTTGCGCGTATCCGTGGTAATGTCTTCAGGACGATAATCGCCGCGTTCGACACGGGCGAGAATGGTTTCCGGATCGTCGCCAAGCGCAATCCCTAAATGATTGACCAAGACTAGCTCACCGGCTTCGTTTAACTGCGCAAAGAGCGAATATTCTGTATAGGCAGGGCCACGTTTAACCAACGCGCCACCAGAATTATTGGCCACACCACCGACAATCGATGCGCCAATACACGACGAGCCAATCACAGAGTGCGGGGCTCGGTTAAGAGGCCGTAAGGTTTGCTCTAAGTGATGAAGTGTGGTCCCCGGAAAGCTGATCACTTGCTTGCCCTGATCAAGCAGCTGTAAGCCGTCTAATCGTGTGGTATTGATTATCACCACATCGCGGTCATAGTCATCGCCCTTCGGCGTCGATCCTTCGGTTAAGCCCGTATTCGCGGCTTGCATAATGATCACCACGTCGGCGTCAACACAGGCTTGCAAGACACGCCATTGCATTACTAATGAAGTTGGGAAAATAACCGCCAGCGCACTGCCTCCTCCTGAGCKAAACCCAGTGCGATAGTGCTGGGTATGACTTGCATCCGTCAGTAGGTTCTTGTGACCGACAATATCCGTCAGCGTTTGTATAAATGCTTGTTGTTGTGATGAGGACAAACGTGATGGGGTGTTCATAAGCGTTCCTTTCCTTCCATATATTCAAAAAGGCTGAGGGTCAGCCTGGCTGGCCCGCTTGAGTTAGGTCAATCAGGCCGAGTTCTGCGCTCGGCCTATCATGGTCAGATTACGCCGCCATCAGGATGTCAGCAACTTGAATCACATGTATCGCGATGATGCCAATTACCCCAGCGGCAATCAGGTAGTAAATCGTAGGTAACACAGTTTTACGTAAGGTCGCGCCTTCGCGCCCCAATAAGCCCACAGTGGCGGAGGCGGCTACGACGTTGTGAATGGCAATCATATTACCTGCTGCCGCACCGACGGCCTGAAGTGCCAGCACGGTGACGGTTGATGCCCCCAGTGTTTGTGCGACTTCAAATTGAAACTGACTAAACATCATATTCGAGACGGTATTTGAGCCGGCAATAAAGGCCCCTAATGCACCAATGGTGGCGCTGAGAGYAGGGAAACCATCACCAACCAGCTGCGCAGCAAAACGCGCGGTCATCACTGGCATACTGACCAAATCGGCGGTATTCACACCTGAGTTGATAAATATACGCACCATAGGAATGGTAAACACCAACACAAAGCCTGCGCCGATGAGTGTTTTACTGGACTCGTTCGCCGCTTTGAATAGAGGCTGGAGGCGTTTGCTGTGAAGTAAAGTGGCAACTAAGGCGACGAATGCGAGGATTCCACCAGGGAGGTACAAAGGTTGAATCGCCGCGTTAATGCCGGTTTCTCCCAATAGGGCGTTAAAACTTAGGCTCACATCCGTTAGCAGTGATTTTACTGTTGGACTGACGCGGCTGATCACCAAACACAGTGCCAAGAGTAAATAAGGCGCCCAAGCCATGGCCATGTTCATGGGCTTTTCTTGAACCTTAAGATCCATTTTAAGCGAGCCTAACCATTGACTTGGCCACGTAGAGGCATCATCAAAGTCCCAGTGCTTTTTGGGAACAAGAAAGTTTTTCCGTGCCGCAGTGGTGACTAGGACAATACCCACTAATCCACCAAGTAGAGAGGGGAATTCAGGACCGAGTAACCACCCGGTCAAGGCATAAGGAATGGTAAAGGCTAACCCCGCAAAAATGGCGAATGGCGCCACGGCCAACCCTTCGCGCCAGCTTTTGTTTTTGCCGAAAAAGCGGGTCAACATCATGGCCATCAAAAGTGGCATTAGGGTGCCAATCATGGCATGGATGAGTGCGACTTGGGWGGTGATAGCTTGTAAATAGCTGGCCCAGTCACTGCCGTTAGTCAGTAATGTTTGCCCAATAGTGTGGCTATCAAGCCCTTTATTGACGCCGACAATGATAGGGGTTCCCACTGCTCCGAAAGAGACGGGGGTGGATTGGATCATCATACCAATCACAACGGCGGCCAGCGCAGGAAAGCCGATCGCAACCAACAAAGGGGCAGCGATTGCCGCGGGGGTCCCAAATCCTGACGCGCCTTCAATGAAAGAGCCAAAACACCAAGCGATAATAATGGCTTGAATACGCCGGTCATCTGAAATATTGGTGAAACCATTACGGATCACGGTAATCGCACCGGTGTGTTTCAATGTATTGAGCAGCAAAATCGCGCCAAAGACAATCCAGAGGACAGCGGCTGTAATGATTAGTCCTTGTAAAATCGAGGCTGAGACGCGAGTAAGGCTCATTTGCCACTGGAATAGTGCGATTAACACTGTCATGATAAATGCCACTGGCATCGCCTTTTTGGCGGGCCAATTTAATCCCACCAGCAAAATGGCAGCAACCACGATGGGTGAAAACGCAACAAGGGCGTAGAGGGTATCAGTCATAGTCTGTCCTTTTAGACGTCTCTTCCGTTAGTTCACGTAAAAGCAAGGCACGCCATCGTATTTTTATGCTGTCGCATCTGTTATTTTTTTGCTGACATCGTGATGACGTGATGTTAACTGGGTGTGACATTACTCGTTTACATTTTCTTGATATATGGAAATAATGAAAATGATTACTTCCATAATTGACATAATATGCCGAAAACAGACGATCTCGTACTTTTTGCTCAAGTCGCTGAATATGGTTCCTTCAGCAAAGTTGCCGAAATAAATTCCCTTACAAATTCAGTCGTTAGTAAACGGATTAAGAAGCTGGAGGAGAGTCTAGGCGTTCAGTTGTTGTATCGAACAACCCGAAAGCTGACACTGACGGATGCGGGGCGGACACTCTATCAAGGCGCAAAAACTGTGAAGCAAGCCGCTGATGAAGCCTTTGATGCAGTCTCGGGCTTTGGTGAGGCGATCAGTGGCCATATCAAAATCTCGGTACCAACGATTTCTGGTGAGTTACTGTTAGCGGAGGCAGTCGCGGAATTTTGTAGCCAATACCCGGGGCTTACCATTGATATGTCGTTAGAAAACCGCTTTGTTGATTTGATTGATGAAGGGTTTGATTTGGTAATCCGTACCGGTTATCTCGAGGACTCCAGTTTGATTGCCCGGCATATTCTTGACTCTCAATGGGTGGTTTGTGCCGCACCGGGCTACATTGCACGTCATGGTCGTCCGCAGCAACCTCATGATCTGAAAGCCCATAACTGTTTGCAATATGCCTATCAAACCACAGGGGCAAGTGATTGGGAATTTAAAGGTGAGGGCAAAAACCAAATGATTAAAGTGTCGGGGAATATATCGACGGATAACCCCATTGCATTGAGGAAAGGCGCGCTTGGGGGACACGGTATTGCGTATGTCCCGCGTTGTTTGGTTTATCAGGATATTACTCGGGGCGACTTGATTGATTTATTTCCCGATCAGGTGGGCAAGCGATTGGGGATTTATGCCGTGTACCCGTTTACCCGTCAGCCACCAAAGAAGATCCGCTTACTCATTGAGCACATTCGGCAAAAGTATTTAGATATTCGCCATTGTTTCTAGCAAGATGATGCATAAACAGATACCGAGTTTATTTGGCTGCAATGGCAACGTTCGGTGACAACCAAAAAGCGCCATGCTGGATGGCGATGACGCTTGTATTCTATGTACAGTCAGATTTAACTATTTCAGCATCTTCGCCATTTCACGGCCTTTGCCGATCACATCATCAACGGCGGCGACCACGGTTTTAGGAAAGCCGAGCATATTGTATTCGAGCTGCTGATTAAGCCACTCGAGCTTGGAGTCGGTAGTGACAAACTCCTGCCATGATTCGTCGACTTTCCCCGCCAGTCGTAAGATACCGGCCAGTGGCGAGAATTGTTCTTGATGGACGGGCGTAAATTGATAGCGAATTGCATCGCAAAGCCGATCAGGAAAATTCCACCTACGTGCTAACTCACCGCCTAACTCTGCACTGGTGACACCTAAAATGAGTTCCTGCGCTTCTTGCTTGGGTTTACCCGCTTCTATATGTAGGTTAATCCTATCAAGCTGTTCATAAGCGGTTGTCATGATCAGCAATTCGCCCAAGTTATGAAGCATCCCCGCAGTAAACGCCTCATTCGGATCCATTTTTAATGAGCCCGCGAGCGCTTTGCTGATGGTCGCTACTTCAAAGGTGTGCTGCCAAAATGCGTCGATATCCAATTCGCTATCGACGTCAAACGCACTCATTAATGCACTTGAAACGACGAGGGTGCGTACGGGGCCAAGCCCAAGCCGAATGACAGCCTCATTGACAGAACCAATGTTCCGGGCTCGTCCAAAATAGGCGGAATTTGATAAGCGGAGTACTCGGGCTGAAATCACTTGATCGTATGAAATTTTGTCCGCAATTTGATTGAGATCGGCACTATCACTGTTTACCAAATCAATCAGTTCTTGCACGATTTTGGGGATTTTCGGTAATTTATCGATACGCTCAACTAAGCTACTGGATTGCATAATAACTTCCCTATAAAAACGCCCTCATCTAACTATAGATCAGGGCGAAACGTGGGTGCGGATAAAATGCAAAAAAAGCTAAGCCGTACAGTATGCCYGCTTACGGGCATTAAAACGTTCAACCAAATCTTGAATCGCCTCTTCACAATAAGGGCGCAACCCGCTGGCGACCATCGTTTTACACCCGTGACCGACGCGCTTATCGCCGACCATAAAATCAAACGAGAGATCGACCTTGCCCCGTTTGCCGCTGACACTCATGGTCGAGCTAGAAAGGGCAACTTCTGCCGAGCTTATTTGTAAATCATCAAACGACAGACTCATGCTCTCATACATCACCAGCGGACGATCGGTATTGATCATCATCTGTTGCTCACGCATCAATGGCACCATGATATGGGGAAAGTTTTTACCTGAAAACTGTACATAGTGCTGAGCAATTTCGTTAGCAAGCGCAGGGTCGTGTCGCACAGCACCGCGGCGGGTCAGGGTAAGATAGAGCTTTTGGTTTTCATCGACCACAGTGACTTCATGCTCGGTTTCGACAATCTTTAATGGCGTGTTCGCACTGATCATGCCATTAAAATGAATCTGAATATGCTCACTGATCCCAATCTTTGCAAGCAAAATAGAGAGCAGAAGATCGCCGGGTACACAAAAGCGTGATGCCTCAGTATCGTGGATAGGGTTAAAGTCACCGGCAACACGTTTAGCAAAGTCACTGGCTTGCTGGCGAGTAAAAAGCAGTTTTCCGTCCTGCTCACTATAATAACGTTCAAGTTGCATAATTGTTAACAAAAGCGATAAACAAGTGAGTATTGTAACCCAAGCGGACCGATTGATTGGTCTAGCCAGTCGTTGCATTAGCGGTTCGTGATCGCGGTCGAGCATTTTTTCCCAAGGAAACCATTTCGCGACCAAGGWCTAAAGCCACCATGCTTCAAAGGTTTCAATTTGGGTGTTATAAATGAAGGTGTTAGATAAAAATTCAAGGATGGGCTATGACATTTCCCTACCGACACATTGTTGTGCTTACCGGCGCGGGCATTTCTGCAGAGTCGGGTATTCGTACCTTTCGTGACCAAGATGGCCTGTGGGAAGAGCACCATATTGAAGATGTCGYGACGCCAGAAGGCTTTGCGCGTAATCCGCGATTGGTTCAGCAGTTTTATAATGATCGCCGTCGCCAGCTGCAATCCGGTGTGTTACCCAATGCAGCGCACGACGCGTTAGCCCGTCTTGAAAAAGAGAGTGATGCCACCGTGCTGGTGGTCACGCAGAATATTGACGATCTTCATGAGCGTGCTGGCACTCAGCGCATCATTCACATGCATGGCGAACTCCTCAAAGCACGCTGTAGCCACTCGCAACAGACTATTGATTGGGTAGGGGATATTACTGAGGCTGATCACTGTCATTGCTGTCAAATGCCAGCCCCCCTTCGTCCTCATGTGGTTTGGTTTGGCGAGATGCCACTGGGGATGGGACAAATCCATGATGCACTCACCCAAGCTGATTTATTCGTCTCTATTGGGACGTCTGGTGCAGTCTATCCCGCGGCGGGATTTGTACATGAAGCGGCGATGCATGGGGCTCACACCATTGAAATCAACTTGGAGCCCAGTGCGGTTGAAAGTGAGTTCAGTGAACGCCGTTACGGCAAAGCCAGCACGCTCGTACCGGCGCTGGTGGATGAAATCCTCGCCCTTGAACAGTAAAAAGGGGCCCTCAGGCCCCAATGTCTCGTTATTACATCCCCGCCTTTAAGCGCTGGAAATAATCTTCGTACAAGCGGTTGGCATCACCGACCGCGTTTTGCCATTCACCGGCCTGCATCACCGCTTTCGGTGGGTAAATATTAGGATCATTTTTAAAGGAAGCCGGTAACAGCGGATAAGCCGCTTTAACGGGTGTTGGGTAGCCAATGTCGAGTGCGAGCTTCGCCGCGTTTTCTGGACGCAGCAAGAAGTCGATCATCTTATGCGCAGCATCGACATGTTTAGCGTTGGCTGGAATGGCAAGGCTATCCATCCAAAAGATAGCGCCTTCTTCTGGCCAAACAATCTCAATGGGAGCGCCTTCCTGACGGGCCATATAGGCAGAGCCATTCCAAAGCATCCCCAAGGTGACTTCGCCGGCAAGGTAGGGGTTGGCAGGGAAGTCGGAGTTAAATACCAATACATTTGGCATGAGTTCACGCAGCGCCTCGTAGGCGGCTTTGATCTCATCCGGATTGGTGGTATTAGCTGAATAGCCCAGCTTACGCAGTGCGATGTGGAAGAGCTCGCGCGCGTCATCCATCATCAGCAATTGCCCCTGCCATTTCGGATCCCACAGATCGGCCCAGCGAGAGACAGCGCTGCTATCCATAAAATCAGTGTTGACTCCAATGCCCGTTGCTCCCCAGATATAAGGGATAGAGTATTGGTTATCAGGATCAAAGGGTTTGTTCAGGTTATCCGGGTCAAGGCCGTCAAAGTGGCTTAATTTGGTCTTATCCACTTTTTGTAGCATGCCTTCCTGACGCATTTTGGAGACGTAATAGGTTGAGGGAACAACCAAATCATAGCCTTCAGGATGCGTCTTTAATTTCGCATACATGGTCTCATTGGATTCATAGGTGGAATACATGACTTCAATACCGGTTTCTTCGGTAAATTCTTCTAGCACGGATGCTGGAATGTATTCGGACCAGTTGTAAAAGTAGAGAACATCATCTTCAGCCGAAGCCGTTGATGGGACCAGTGACGCACCCAGCAGCGCCAACGCAGAGAGTGAAGACCATTTGGTCATGGTGAAAACTCCTAGACATTACAGACAACAGGAAGCGGGCTGCCAGCGGGGTAGCAGCCCGAGGAAAGGTTTATTTTAGTCGATCTTTAGCCAGCCATTGTGAGCACATGACTAAGACGAGCGATACCATTAGCATGATGGTCGCTAAGGCATTGACTTCGGGTGAGACGCCAACTTTAACCATTGAGTAGATTTTCAAGGGTAAAATTTCATAGCTTGGGCCCGTTACGAAAGAGCTGACAATCACATCATCCAAGGAGAGTGTGAAACTCAGTAACCAGCCTGCGCCCACCGCAGGTGCGGCCAGGGGCAGTATGATTTTGGTCAGAATGACCCACTCACTGGCGCCCAAATCACGTGCCGCCTCAAGCATTTTGACATCGAAGCCATTTAAGCGGCTGTACACGGTGACCACCACGAACGGCAGACAAAAGGTGATGTGCGAGAGCAGTAAGGTAAGAAAGCCCAATTGTGCGCCCATCAAGACAAATAATGCCAACAATGAAATGGCCATCACGATATCAGGTGACATCATCACCACGAACAGCATACCATTGACGAATTGCTTGCCACGAAAGCGATAGCGGAACAGCGCAACCGCCGTAAGGCTACCGATGATGGCAGCTGCAGAGGCAGAGAAAATCGCGATGGTGAGCGAGTTCCCTGCCGCCTGAACCAAGCTGTCATTGTTGATAAGCTGCTCATACCATTTCCAAGTAAAGCCTTTCCAGTTCATCCCAAACTTGCTGGCATTAAAGGAATTCACAATCAATATAATGATTGGAATATATAAAAAGGCATAAACTAAGGATAAGAATCCACTGCGTAAGATACGGCTCATGCGAGTGTCTCCTTACGATTCATCCATTTGCCAACCCGCCAATAGGCGAACAACATCAGACCCATGAGAACGGTCAGAGAAATACTGGCTGCGGAACCAAATGGCCAATCTCGTACATTGAGGATTTGGCTCTTAATCACATTACCAATCAGGAGGTTTTTCGCCCCACCCAATAAATCAGAGACATAGAACATGCCCAAGGCGGGCAGTAATACCAACAAACTGCCAGCAATAATCCCCGGAGTGGTTAAGGGAAGGATCACGCGAATAAAACGTTGAACCGTATTCGCGCCAAGATCGCGCGCCGCTTCAAGGTACGCGTTGTCCAGCTTTTCAATGCTGGAATACAAGGGCAAAATCATAAACGGTAGCAAGATGTAGACAAGACCAATCATGACCGCGTATTCGGTATACATAATGCGAATGGGGCGCTCAATCACGCCAAGCCACATCAGGCTTTCGTTCAATAAGCCGCGCGTGCCGAGAAAAATCTTAAGGCCATAGGTACGGATCAGTGAATTCGTCCAGAAGGGCACAATGACCAAAAAGAGCATTAACGGACGCATGCGTTTTGGCATTCTGGCGATGATAAACGCGAACGGGTAACCGATTAACAAGCAAATCAGGGTCGCGATGGCTGCCATATAGAACGAATGCCATACCACCTTGGCGTAGAGAGGATCCAATAACTTGGCATAGTTACTGAGTGTGAAGGTCATCTCAATCAAGTTGGCATCGTCACGGGTTAAGAAACTGGTGATGATGATCATCAGGTTGGGCATGAAGACAAAAACCAATAACCAACCGACAACCAAGCCAATGATGGCGGTTTGCAGGTTAAGCTTTTTCATCGGCCAATACCACCTCCCAGCTTTCAACCCAAGTGATTGCTACTTTTTGGTCGAGTGAGTGGTCAACATCCGGGTCATCTTCGTTAAAGAATTCGCTGACCATTACGGTTTGCCCTGATGGCATCTCGAGCACAGAGTCTAGCGTCATGCCTTTATAGTTACGTTCACGCACGTAGCCAACTAGGCCATTGGGGTTAGCATCATTACTGATTTCTTCAATGCGAATATCTTCTGGGCGCAGCAAGACTTTAACTTGATCGCCGGCATGCACATCCAGTTTGCAGTAGACCTCACATTCACGCGATTCAATACGCGCCCAAATGCGTTGCTCATCCATCCGTTTGATTACGGTAGCATCGAACACATTGATCTCACCGATAAAGCGCGCCACAAACAGGTTCTTCGGCTCTTCGTAAATCTCACGAGGGCTACCGTCTTGCTCGATTTCACCATCACGCATCACCAAAATCCGGTCGGACATCGACAGTGCTTCTTCTTGGTCATGTGTGACAAAGATAAAGGTGATCCCCAGTTTACGTTGTAGCTGTTTGAGTTCCATTTGCATGCGCTTGCGCAGCTTATAATCCAGCGCGGATAAAGACTCATCTAACAACAACACTTTCGGTTTATTGACAACAGCACGAGCAATCGCAACACGTTGTTGCTGGCCACCTGATAGTTGATGTGGCTTACGCGACGCATAATGGTCAAGCTGCACCATACGCAGCGCTTCCATCACCCGAGGCTCGATCGTCGTACGATCCACGCCTTGCATCCGAAGTCCGAACGCAACGTTTTCGAATACGCTCATGTGCGGGAAAAGGGCGTAGCTTTGGAATACCGTATTTACGTGGCGCTGTTCGGCGGGGATATCCGTGACATCCTTGCCATCAATAATGACATGGCCGCTGTCCGCATCTTCAAGGCCAGCGATAAGACGTAATACCGTTGTTTTCCCGCAGCCAGAAGGGCCGAGGATAGTCAGAAATTCACCATCGTTAACGGTGAGATTGAAACGGGAAATGATTTCTTTGCCGTCAAAGCTTTTGGTCAGAGATTTAAGCTCAACAACCGGTTTGTGAGATACATGCGCGTGGTTCAATGGTTCGTTCTCTCCCTACCTGGCAAATTGTTGTTCGCGGATTTACCCATAAAATAGACGGCGCATGATAGACGTGCATCCTGCTAAGTTAAAGCAATTTTTTACACATTTTCGCTGTGCTCAAATCCGCCGCTATTATCGGTAAATCATGATACATCCTTGATGTTAACGTTGGGTAAAAATAGCACGGATTCCTTGTTTTCTGGTGAGATTGGTTTTTGGCTATTGGTAACAGTCAGATATACTGTCAACAACAGCCATGACAAATAACGATTATGAGTCAACAAGATTTCAACAATGCGCTACATATTGGTGGGTCGATAGAGACCGCACTCAACGGTCGATATCGCCTCGAGCCATTTGAGATTATTAAAGAAGCGTTCACGCTGACATTTAAACACTTCTGGTCCTTTCTGCCCGCGGCTTTATGCTTGTTTGCCGTTCAAGTTGGTATTCTAGTGTTAATGCTGACGTTACTTCTGGGCGATCCCTCTCATTTATTCGAGGGGTTAGTCGGGCAGCGCGAAATGACCACAGATATGGTGTCATCCGTGTGGTTATCTAACTTTACCTCTGAGGTGCTGATTGCCCCTTTGTATGCAGGTGCAAGCTTGATGGGGTTGGCGCATGCAATTGGGTTTAGATCCAAACCTCGCCATTTAGTTAAGGGATTGGCGTTTGCACTGCCTGTCACTGTGGTGATTTGTTTGTCTGCGACGTTACAAAGCGTTGCCAGTATGATTTTTCCATTATTGAGCTTATATGTCGCGATGGTCTTTTCAATGGCACCGCTACTGATTTGTGAAAAACGTTTGACGCCGTTAAAGGCGATGGCGGTTTCTTTCCGTGCCGTCAACAAGAAAGTGCTAGCCCTTGCTACGATTTATGCGGTGGTCGGTGTGCTATTTCTCATTTCTTTTGTTACCGCTGGCTTTGCATTGGTTTGGGCATTACCCTTTCTGTTCAATGTTAAGGGTGTGATTTACCGCGAGATGTTTGGTGTCGGCGTCGAGGTGACGGTGTCACAAAATAACGATAACAATGCCACCCCTGAAACATCCCATTCGTCAGGCAAC
The DNA here is from genome assembly GCF_001995355.1 of Salinivibrio sp. PR919. Lineage (NCBI taxonomy): Bacteria > Pseudomonadati > Pseudomonadota > Gammaproteobacteria > Vibrionales > Vibrionaceae > Salinivibrio > Salinivibrio sp. PR919. The sequence goes on from NZ_MUFL01000023.1 coordinate 39,586, forward strand.
GATACTTTTGATGCCTGATTGGCGTTTAGCCCGTACACGGAGTGTCCATGAAAAAATTAACCAGTGCATTGGTATTGGCAGCTTGTATGAGCTTGCCTGCCCATGCCGATACCATGAGATTTAGCTACAGCAAATTGTTCACTCAGCTCAAGCATAATGTTGAAGAAGGGCACCCCGATATTGGTGTCGCGTATTTTATGGTTTCGCCTGACACCGGCGAAGTGTGCCCCATATCTCGAGCGTGGATGCGCAAAAAGGAGCATTACGAAGCCTTTGATATCCCGCCATCGCAAGCCTTGCCGCTGCCACTGGATAACCAGTTACGCAAAGTGAACCCAGATGTATTTGTGGAAACACCTGCGGGCATGACCTGCGACATCTCTTTTCAGGTTCTAGTGAATACGCCGGTTGATCAGCAACTGACGGGTGAACAAATTCAAGACTGGTTGCCGCAAATGGATGCGATGATGAAAAATCTCGGCGGTATGTTTGCGTCGTGGTTTATGCCGAAAACGCAGGGCGTCGTGGTGCATTTTGGCCCAGATGTTAGCGGTAATGTGGTATCAACAACTGGCCAATCGTACGTGATTGAGAATCGTAGAGTGACCATTGATGCCAGTGCGTTGCAACCGGAGTCACGCTTAACGCTTCCAGCCACGCCAATTAAAATATCACCATGGCTACCGAAAGCCCCTTCCTCTTGATACAAAAAAAGCGCTCTTAGAGCGCTTTTTTACGATAATGAACGGGTGAGCTATTGGCTCACGTTCATCACATTTAACGTTAATGCCGGGTCTACCTCAACCACATCATCATTATCGGGGGTCGGGTTGGTAAAGGTTTCTTTATCGAAGGCAGTGTCTCCATCGCCTTCATAGGCCATACCTGCTGCCACTGATTTGAAATCAAACAAGTTAAAGTCAGCCATGTGCGAAGGCACCACATTTTGCATCGCACGGAACATGGTCTCAATACGTCCAGGAAAACGCTTATCCCAATCACGCAGCATATCCTTGATCACTTGGCGTTGCAGGTTAGGCTGCGAGCCACATAGGTTGCATGGAATAATTGGAAACGCTTTTTGCTCCGAGTAACGCTCAATGTCTTTTTCGCGACAATAGGCCAGAGGGCGGATCACCACATGTTCCCCGTTATCAGAGACAAGCTTGGGCGGCATGCCTTTCATTTTGCCACCATAAAACATGTTTAAAAATAAGGTTTCAAGTATGTCGTCGCGATGGTGGCCCAAGGCAATTTTAGTGGCTCCCAACTCTTTAGCCGTACGATACAAAATACCGCGGCGTAAGCGTGAGCAGAGTGAGCACGTTGTTTTGCCTTCCGGCACTTTATCTTTCACAATCGAGTAGGTGTCTTCTTCAACAATCTTATACTCGACGCCGAGACTCTCAAGATACTCTGGCAAGATATGCTCGGGAAAGCCGGGCTGTTTTTGGTCTAAGTTGACCGCGATAAGCTCAAACGAAATGGGGGCGCTTTTTTGCAAGCTTTGTAGCATATCTAGCAGTGTGTAACTGTCTTTTCCGCCAGATAAACACACCATGATGCGATCGCCATCTTCAATCATATTGAAGTCAGCAATGGCTTGGCCGGTATTACGGCGAATGCGCTTTTGCAGTTTATTAAACCCGTATTTTTGTGCTTTGGTCAGCTCTTGCGTGCTCATAAGTACTTTCGCGTGATGGGCAGCCCAACCACGTTGCGCTGCAGTGAATGCATGAATGGCGGGTATGATACGGATTTTGGCTATAAATGCCAGCAGCAGGCAGTGAATAGCACTGCCTGCTGGGGTTGAAGGATTAATCGTTAGCGCGAGGATCAAGTGGGCTGATGTAACCATCCGGCTTGATCGCGAGCAAGTCACAATCCAGTTGATCAATCATATGTTCTGCCGTATTACCAATAAAGACCGCAGAGAGGCCGGTTCGCCCTGTTGTGCCAAGGATCACCAGCTCTGCATCTAATTCACGTGCAATCTCGGGAATAACATCTTCAGGCAATCCCTCATGCACATGTGTGCGTGCCTCTTCAATGTGATGACGCTGACGCAGTGCTTTCATAGCGGTGAGGTGGTGACCCCTGACCGCATCGGTGTACGAGGTGGGATCAAACTCTGGTAGCTCGATAGTAATGTTCACCGGTGTTGCAGGGTAGGCATTGGCTAGATGAAGCTCAGCACCAAGCATGGCGCTCATCACTTCACCTTCATCTACGAGTTTGTCATTCAATGCGGCGTGTGTTTCGCTCTCAGAAGCAACGTGTACGGACGCAATGATTTTGCCTTTGTCTGGCCATCCGTGCTCTTTCACCAGCAATACGGAACTTGGGCATTTGCGTAATAGATGCCAGTCCGTTGGGGTAAAAATCACGGATCCCAAAGTATCATGCTTGTGCGTGGCCTTAACCACTAAGTCATGCTGATGGCTAAGGACTCGCTCAACAATGGCTTCATAAGGACGGTTATGCCAAACCACCTCTTTTTCAATATCACAACCTTGAGCATTGTGTGACTGAATGATGTCATTCATCCATTCTTCACGTTGGTGCATCACGCCATTTCGCATTGCTTGACGCTCATCGGATGAGAGCATCGAGGTCATTTCATAAGAAAAGTCATAAATGGCAAGAAATAGGGTTAGCTTTACATCCGCATCGCAACGCTCACTCAACGTGACTGCGCGAGACAGTGCGGGCTGTTGGTCTTGAGCGGGGTCGATCACAACCAGAAGATTTGTATACCTGGACATATCTGCCTCCTTAGCACAGATGCACCGTGTAGTTTCAATGTAACGCACTACATCTAAGAGAGCGATATAAAATCGAGATAGGAGAGTAAAAAAGAGAAATGGCGCATAAAGCKCCATTTGTTAAGTTCTTGTTTGTATGCCGAATCGGAGATTTAAAGCTCTTCTCCAGCTAACCGTGATAGCTCTTCTAAATTTAAAACCGTGATGTACTTGCCTTTAACAGCAAGAATTTCTGATTTTTGGAAACGTCCCAACAGTCGGCTAATTGTTTCAACGGTAAGGCCGAGATAGTTGCCAATATCACCACGGGTCATCGTTAGTCGGAACTCGCGAGGAGAAAATCCACGTTGAGCAAATCGTTTAGAAAGACTGTAGAGGAAGGCTGCAAGACGTTCTTCGGCGGTTTTCTTTGAAAGGAGCAAGATCATATCTTGATCTCCTTTAATCTCATTACTCATCAACCGCATGATTTGTTGCCTTAATTTTGGCATAGAGCCTGACAATTCATCTAGCGTCTCGTAAGGAATCTCACAAATCATTGAGGTTTCAAGCGCTTGCGCAAAACTTGGATGCTCTCTCTCGTTAATGGCATCAAAGCCAACCAGATCGCCCGCTAAATGGAACGCGGTAATTTGTTCATCACCTTGTTCGGTGATAGTGTAGCTTTTGATGGTTCCTGACCGAATTGCGTAAAGTGCTCGAAGATGATCACCCGCTTTGAACAACTCTTGGCCTTTCTGAATAGGTTTTTTTCGCTCAATGATGCTATCCAGTTGATCCAACTCTTGCTCATTTAACGTAAAGGGAATACATAACTGGCTGATACTGCAATCCTGACAATGAATTGCACAGCCGCCAGATTGTACCCGCCGAGTGATGATCTTATTAGACACCATACACCTGCCTGAAATAAAAAACGTCGTTAGTAATATTACACCATCATGGCGTACTCGGTCGACCTTATCCTTAAGGTCTATCTACAAAAGTAACTTTAATGCGCCATAAGCTGTATAAACCCCATACAGTGCCATGAGTGTAGCACATGTCAAGCGTACTAGTTGATTGTTGAGTATGGGTTTGATCCGCTCCGCAAGTACACCCACAGTGATCATTGCGGGCAGAGTACCAAGCCCAAAGCCAAACATAATCAGTGCGCCTCCTGATGCGCTACCTGCAACCGCTGACCAACTGAGGGCAGAGTAGACAAGTCCACAGGGCAACCAGCCCCACAGTAAACCAAATGGAAGTGCATAGGTTGGTGATTTGAGCGGTAATAGCTTAGAGGAAAGCGGGGAAACACGCTGCCACAGCTTGCCACCAACCCGTTCAATATAACTTAGACCATTCCAAATATGGGCCAGATAAGCCGCAAGCAACAGCATCATGACAGCAGCAAAAAGGCGTAGTATCGCCAGCTGATGGGTGAGGTCACTCATGGCAAGGATAGAGGCAACCGCCCCGCCAATAAGTGCACCCGCAATGGTATAGGAGGTGATTCGTCCAAGGTTATACAAAAGTAGGTAGGGCCATTTAGCCTTATTTTGGGGGATGCCGAGTGACATTGCCGCCGCCACACCGCCACACATTCCAATACAATGTCCGGCACCGACCAAACCAATGACGAAGGCGCCAATAAAATCAACGTTAGTCATACAAGAGCTCGTTTAGGAGTGTTTAGATGAGTGCTGGTTGTCTGGCTCGTTTTCGTTGCGCTGTGTATTTTGCTCTGGCTCTTCCTCATCAAATAGAATTGATGAGCCTTGGCGCTCTAAATCTTCAAATTGATCGGACTTCACCGCCCAAATAAACACCACAGCAGCCACACAGACCAGCATGATGGCAATTGGGATCAAAATATAAAGGCTGGCCATAAGGTTTCCTTACTTTCGGTTGAGCAGACGGAGTGAATTTGAAACCACAATAATGGAACTAGCAGACATGCCGACCACAGCAACATAAGGCGCGACAAACCCCATGACTGCTAAGGGAAGAATGGTGACATTGTATCCCAGAGCCCATGCGAGGTTTTCGGCAATGATACGTCGCGTACGACGCGCGAGTTGCCTCGCCGTAAGCAGTTTTTCTAGGTCATCGCTTAGTAACACCATATCGGCAGAGGCTTTGGCGATATCAGTACCACCTCCCATTGCCACCGACAGGTGCGCGCCTGCGAGTACAGGGGCATCATTAACACCATCGCCGACCATTAATGTAATCGTATCGCTTGAAAGCTCCTGAAGATACGCCAGTTTTCCTTGTGGTGATACACCTGATATCACAGTTTCAATGCCAAGCTGGTTTGCGACCATGTCGGCATTGGCTGATTGATCGCCTGTGAGCATGGTGGTTTGAATGCCTGCGCTTTTGAACGCAGCAATCAAGGATGCGCTGCTTTCTCGAATGGGATCATTAAGCGAGAAGGCCGCAATCGGAGTATCATCACACGAGAGAACGACAGGGTAATGACTAAACGCCGTCTCCGTTGTCGTCAGCGCAAAATTCGGTTTGCCGATACGCCACTGTTGGCCGTTTATCGTGCCACTGATCCCTAGCCCAATGTGGTTATCGGCGTCAACGACTTCATAGCACTCTGACGCTCTCAACTGAAAAGCGTGGGCAATCGGGTGGTTGGCAAACGTTTCTAAGCTGGCGGCAATGTCCAGTACGTTTTGTTCATCATATTCAGGATTGAGGATCGCGACATCACTGATCTCAATCTTACCTTCTGTCAGGGTACCCGTCTTGTCGACAACCAACCGATTGACTTTCGTTAACGTCTCCAGCACATGACTGCGGCGCAACATGATACCGAGCTGACCAAAGGTTGAAGTTGAGCAGGTTAATGCGGTCGGTGTTGCTAAAGACAGTGCACAAGGACAGGTCGCCACCAACACTGACAGCATGATCCAAAATGCATCGTCAGGTCGCTCAAAATGCCAATATAACCACGTTGAGGCGGAGATAAGTAAAATCGCGGCGACAAAGTAGCGGGCAGTTTTGTCCGCGAGGACAGCGACTTTTGGCTTCGCCATTTGCGCTTCGTCTTGTAGGCGAACAATGTTGGCGACTAATGATTCTTTATGATTGGCTGTCACTTCAAGGTCGACGTTACCTTCAACATTCATGGTC
>NZ_MUFL01000024.1:0-45100 GCF_001995355.1 Salinivibrio sp. PR919
GTTGATATCTGCGATGCTCATGTATTGGCATACACTGCGCGTCTCGATTCAACATCCTCATCGCATCAAACAAGATAATCTAATTAGAGCTTAATGTTGGGCTTTAGTTAGCAAAAATTTAAGCATCAAAGCGGATATGCGTAAGACTTTGATGAGAAAACATCAAGCCCTGACCTGACGGTCGGGGCTTTTTTGTATCTGTCGCTTGGGTGATTGCTGGTTAAGTAGAAGAATGGGATTGAGGTTGCCAGTGTAAGCAAAAATCCCAGAAGCGGGTGAGTAAACCTGACTGGTATTTATCTTTGTGACGCACGAGCCAATAGCGCCGGGATAATAGCAGAGGGAGTTCGAGGGCAACGACTCGACCGTCGGCAATGGCGTGTTGCGCGGAGAGCTTAGATAGATATGCCAAGCCTAACCCGGCACTCGCTGCGTTTAAAATCGCTTCTGTGGTATTARGCTCGAAAGAAAGGTGCCAGCGCTCGAAGCGAGGAGCAAGGCGTGAGAGAAAGTGCTCGCGTGTGCCTGAGCCAGATTCGCGGATCAGCCAAGTTTGATTGTCTAGATCCCCAACACTTAACGGCGCTTGACTGACAAGTGGGTGATCAGGGTGACACACCACTGCCATCTGATCACTTAGCCAAGGCGTTTGCAGTAAATCAGGATGTTGGATTTCACCTTCTATTAATCCGATATCCAGCTCGAAATGTTGCAGACGAGCGATGATCTCTTGGCTGTTTGCAATCACTAATGTTTGTTGTTGATGCGCGGTTGCATGACGAAAATCGCCGATCAGTGCCGGCAAAAGCTGGTTGCCCACCGTATCGCTTCCCCCTAAACGTAGGCAGCCAATCAACTGGCTGTCGTCTTTCAGTGCTGCGCTAATCTCATCGCTACGGGTCAGCAATTCATCTGCTTTAGGGATCAGCGCAGCACCTTGGTCATTAAGGTGGAGTCGGTTGCCGCGTCGATCAAACAAGGGGTAACCGAGCTGACTTTCTAACTCGGCAAGCGCCATGCTGACCGCTGGTTTACTGAGAAACAGTTTCTTGGCGGCGGCGGTGATCGTGCCCTCTTGCACGATAGTTAAAAACACTCGCAATTGAGGAAGTGAAAGCGCCATTACGACCTAGCGATTAAGGGTTTGAGCCACTATAAGGCCGCGGACTCTCAATGACAACGTTAACGACGGTCGGTAATCCAATGTTGGATTTCTTGTTGGGCCTGTTTTAAGGGTTGGTAGTACGGCGATTGTCTGTCCGTATGCTGGAGAACGAAATCGAGACTACGTACCACATTCCGCCAACGTGGCGTTTTGGGAACCGTTTCAAGGTGCAGGTATTTATCCAAGGTTCTTGTTTGCAGGCTACCTTTGTCGGAATAGACGCGCCATAGACCACTTTGCTCGGCCAAACCAACTTTATCACCGCCCCATGCCTCTAACGCGAGGTTCATCGCGATGACTAAGCTGTGATGTAAGCTGTCTGACTGCATTGCAGGCGTGTGCTCACTGGGTGAGGGAGATGATGTTGAAAAGCACGTCGCTTTTAAGCGGTGTTGCAGGTGCGATAAGGCCGTGGCAAGCCGTCCGATTTCATCTTGGCGTTGCCGATGCGTCACTGGATAGTCAAGCTCACCGGCTGCAAATTGTTCGGCGCACCAAGTCAGTTGCAACATAGGGAGAGCAAGACGATGGGAGAGCCAGTGCCCAATAAATAGCAGTAATACAATCAGGACTATCACCAAGGCCACACTGATTGAATACAGTCGATAAAGCGGCTGATACGCGCTTTGCTTGGGGGTGCAAGTTATCAGTGCCCAAGATGTGTTGCCGATGCTGACGGGACGATAAGCGGTCAGTTGTGGCATCAATGCATAGTCGCTGGGTGACAATACTCCTTGTTGACCCTCCAAGCTTTTTATAATTGCCGCTTGGGGAGGGGAAACAGCGAGTTTGGCATGACTTGAGCGGGGTACCCAGCCACTGAGTAAGGACTGATGCGATTGATCAATAAGCCATAAGGCTGAGTGAGGGCGTTGAAGCTGGCGAAGCATGGCGGATAAGTTATCCGTCGTGGTACTTACGGCAAGGATACTTTGGATCTGACCGCTTTTCAGTATCGGGGCGAGATACCATGCTTGCATGGTGCGTGAGCCTTGGGGAGCAAAGTGAGTGCGTACCCACTTAGGGCGCCGCTTAGGCGGGGCATCTAATAATTGGGTGACAGCTTGGCGTAGTCTGGTATCCGCGAGCAACTGTGGCGTGGCTTTGACGGCAAAAACGAGGTGTTGGTTTCGGTCAAACATCGCCACATTATTGAACTCATACCTTGCCATCCATGATTGGTATTGACGGTTAAACTGTCGATAAAGGCGATGATAGTTCTGGTTGTTGGTATTGAGGTGTGTTCCTGCGTTTTGCTGCAGGATTTGCATGAGCTGTCGGTGCGCTTGGGACGTGTCTTCACCTAATTGGGCGAACGCATTCGGAAAGCCATAGAAGCGCCCACCACTACTGATCGCCAAGTCGGAGTCTGCAAGGTTAACAACGGCACGCACCTGATCATGAAAATATTCTTTGATGGTGAAGTAGTAGCGATCTCGTTCGTTCTCCAGCTGTTGGTGGGCTTGGGTGATCAACAGCTGTGACTGACTCCATGTAAAGTAACCGGTCAGAATTATCACAGGAATAATGCTAAGGCTAAAAAACCACCACATAAAGCGGCGTTGAAGACGCGTCGAGTAACCCATATCCATTTGCACGCTGTGAGTACCTCTCCCTGATCACGCGGGCTTGAATCACAAGCGGCTGCCAAAAGGCAGCCGCGAGAGAGTAAACGCTAACACGTCCGATGAGCTAAAACTGTGACCTGCTGTCAGGTATCAAGCCTTAAAACTGTGTTAGTGCGCTGATTGATGGTGTTATCAGCAACTAGCGCGCTTTTTGCGCATGATAAACTGCGAATCGACGTGTTTTCGYGAGGGTATCGCACTGACCAAACCCTTTTTCAATAAGCGGTGGGTAACGTAAGAAGCTATTGGCGACGATCACCAGTTGGCCGCGACGGCGCAGATAGCGAGGGGCGCTTTCCAGTAACGACTCGGTGGCGTGATAATGTGTCTCTAGCCCTTCATGGAATGGGGGATTGCTGATAATGGCATCAAACTGCTGTCCACTGACGGCACTTAGCATATCTGAAACCAACACAGAACCTTTGAGTCCATTGGCCTCAAGGGTCGCTTGTGTCGAGGCAACGGCTAAGTGATTCACATCGACAAACGTCAGTGCGAGCTTGGTGTTGCTCGCCAGCAATGCGGTGCCAATGACACCAGCGCCACAACCGACGTCAATTACATCCCCTTCCATAGCGGGGAGGTTTTTCAGCAGTAAAGCGGTCCCGTCATCCAAACTTTTTTGGCTAAATACGCCGGGGAGTGCTCGGATCGTGAGGGCCATCTCTGCGATTTGCAACGGGTAATCATTAAACCATGCCGCTAACTCAAACTGAGGCGCTGGGGACGTGCACTCGCCGTAATACAGGCTGCACCGGCGCGCAGAGTCTTGTTTGGTGACGTGGCCATAAGGCGCAAAACGTTTTTCGATGCTTTTGACGCCACTACGGTTTTCACCCACCACTATCCAGTCGACGTTGGCGCCGAGGCGATGGGTGAKCATCGCGAGAAGAAAGTCAGCTTCTGCTTTCGATTTGGGCCAATAAAAGAGCACAAGGTCCACCGGCTGCTCATCATTATACTCAGCACCTGCGTGCACAGTGACACCCGTATCGGCCATGCGCGTTGCATAGCCGTGATGCGTGGTAAACWCAGAGACACTTTTTGCATGTGCGAGGAGTTGCCGAGCAAAGTCATCTTCCAGCTCACCTGCCAATAGAACATGTTTGTTTTCAAATAGCGTCAGGTGGCGCTGCGCAATTTCACTCGGGGCCGTTAAACTCATGATCGTTCTCTTTACGTGATTCAGACGTGACAATCGACGCGCTTAGGTGCGCGCTGGGGAGCGGATTGTCCCACAAAGCGCGCACTAGGCCAACCTATGCCAAGTTAGGCATTGTCTTGGCGGTCGAGGAAACGCTCGAACTCAATTTCATACATGCGAAAGAGGACGAGGGTGAGCGAGAAGATGATGGGGCCATAAATCAGTCCCATCAATCCAAATAGGTGCAGGCCGCCAAGCAAAGAGAAGAAGATGAGCAAGGTATTCATCCCCGAGTTCCCCTGCATCAAAAACGGGCGTAGCAGGTTATCAATCGAGCCGACCACCACCACGCTCCATATCAATAGCCCTAGCGCCCATTGCCATTCGCCCGTGATGGCTAAATACACCACTGTCGGCAGCCAGATAAGTGCTGTGCCCACCACGGGAATAAAGGAAGCGAAAGCCATCATGGTTCCCCAGAATAGGGCGGGCAGTCCCACGGCCCACATGGCTAAGCCACCGGCTGCGCCTTGGGCGAGTGCGGTGAGAAATGAGCCTAACACGGCAGATTTGGCGACTTTCTCGACTTCATCGAGCAGTTGGTCTTCTTGGCTGCGAGAAAGTGGGATCACATGACGCAGAGTTTGAATGATGCTTTCGTGATCTCGGAGTAAAAAGAAGAGCACAAACAGCATCAGCATAAAATTGATAAAAAAGTTGGTCACATCGCCCAGTACTTTGGAGCTGAACTCTAACATTTGCCCACTGAATGATGACATCCAAGCAGCGAGTTTCTTCACCGTTTCTTGCGGGTCTATCAAATCAAACGGAAGCCATTGATTGAAAAAGTGGAGCGCACCCTGAACTTGTGGGTTATTCATCAGGGATTTTGCGCCACCATTATTCAACCAGTCATAACTTTGAGTAAAAAAGCTAACACCTTGTTGGATGATGGCCGCGGCGACTAAGGTCAGCGGGATAATGATAATAAAGGTTAGCAGCACACAGGACAGCACCGCGGCAGTATTCGGGCGATCGCCCAAGCGTTGCTCGATACGGTTATGCACCGGAAAAAACAATAGCGAGACGATAAAGGCCAGCACAATGGCGCCAATATAGGGCTCAATAAGCAGATAACACGCGTAGGTGGCAACGATAAGCGCTGCAATCAGGGTCCAGTGTTTGGGCTCGACGCGAAATGACGGGCTCACAGGCGTATCCTTTTTTGCTGAATGTCGGTGGGCGATGCCCTCGATAAACTAAGGCGGATCGGTGATCCGCCGTATTTATGAGCACCTTACCATAGACAGATTAGTCTGCGTCAGCTAAAAAAATCGCCAACAGATCGTTTAAGAATAATTTTCCCTTTGGCGTGATTTGCCAGTGTGATCGGGTGTCTGTGATTAACCCTTGCTCAATTGCCTCTGCCATAGGCGCATCGAGTGTCGATAGCGGCAAGCCTGTCCGCTGGACAAACTCAGCTTTGGGACAAGCTTCCAATAAACGGAAGCGATTCATAAAGAACTCAAAGGCCAGCTCTGTGGGTTTGACCCATTGACTATCGGTCAGGTAGGCCTTTTCCGGGTCGAGGTAGCCGCGCGGATGCTTGACTTTGACTGTGCGCAACACCCGTGCTTGACCTTGATCTGGCAATGTCAGTTTTCCATGAGCCCCGCAGCCAATCCCTAAATAGTCGCCAAATCGCCAGTAGTTGAGATTGTGCTGGCATTGCTTGTTCTCAAGGCTGTAGGCCGAGGTTTCATACTGCACATAGCCGGCGTCTGTGAGCAATTGATGGCCTTTGTCAAAAATATCCCAAAGGGTATCTTCTTCTGGCAGCGTAGGCGGTTTGGAGTAAAACTGGGTGTTAGGCTCGATGGTTAACTGATACCAAGACAAATGCGGTGGATTCAGTGCAATGGCCTTTTCAAGATCCGCCAGCGCTTCTTGCTCCGATTGATTGGGTAAGCCGTGCATCAAATCGAGATTGAAGCTATCCAATCCGGCTTGGTGTGCGAGCTGAGCCGCACGTTCGGCCTCTCCCGGACCATGAATACGCCCTAAGCGCTCGAGTTTATCGGCGGAAAAGCTTTGTACACCAATAGAGATTCGATTGACGCCCGCTTGACGGTAGCCAATGAACTTATCGGCTTCCACCGTGCCGGGGTTCGCTTCCATGGTCACTTCCATGTTTGCGCTTGGCATTAGGCGTGCTTTGATGCCATCCAGCAAGCGCTGAATTTCGGGGGCCGACATCAAGCTTGGCGTGCCACCACCAATAAAAATCGAATGCAGTGGTCGCTCAGCGACAGAAGGATAAGCGGCCAAGTCGGTATCAAGGTCATCGAGCAATGCACTGATATAGTCCGACTCTGGGATCACCCCTTTTTGCGCATGAGAGTTAAAGTCGCAGTATGGGCATTTTTGTACACACCACGGGATGTGTACGTACAAACTCAGAGGGATCATGCTTACTGGGCCGCTTTTAACGCATTGAATAAGTGGTTGAGCGCTTGGCCGCGATGGGAGCGCTGTTTTTTCTCTGATGCGGGCATCTCTGCGGCGGCGCACTGTTGGTCATGGGGTAAGAACACAGGATCATAACCAAAGCCATTGTCACCCTGAGGGGTGTGGGCAATTTTGCCTTCCCACACACCATGGCACACCAGAGGAGTAGGGTCATTGGCATGACGCATATATACGAGCACACAGTGAAAACGTGCGGTACGCTGCGCATCCGGTACGTCTTGCATCGCGTCTAGCAGTTTGACGACATTGTCGCTATCGCTCGCTTGTTCACCTGCATAACGGGCAGAGTAGACTCCAGGCGCGCCGTTGAGGTAATCAACTTCTAGACCTGAGTCGTCTGCGATGGCAGGCAGGCCAGTAATTTTTGCCGCATGACGGGCTTTGATAATGGCATTTTCAATGAACGTGGTTCCAGTCTCATCGGCATCCTTGACGGCAAAATCGCTCTGAGGCAAGACCTCAAAACCGAACTCGCAGAGTAAGCCAGCCATTTCTTTTACTTTTCCAGCATTGCCGGTGGCGAGTACAACTTTGTTCATGAATAGTACCTATTTGCTTAAAGCCCGATTAAGGGGTATCAACGTAAAATTTGTAGCGATAGTCCAAGGTGGCGGATCGGTTGCCTTGGGCGTTTAATTCGATATGAAACTGATACGTTTCTTCATCGTCAGCCGCAAAGGTCGCGATGTAGTAAATCGCCTCACCTTCACGTATTTCCTTGAAGTCTAGCTCACGGCTATTGCCAACGAGGTTTTTCACGCTTCCTGTCAAGGTCGCACTGACCGCCGGTTTGCCGAGCTGCATTTTATCAAGCACGGCGATATTCACTAGTCCGCGGTAGCCACTTCGCGTGATGTCGTACTGTTTTGCGATCTCAGGGGTTAAAAAGGTGGTCGAGATCGTGTTGTAGTGCACTTCGAGCTCACCCACCTCTTTGTATTGCCCTGACCACGCTGACAGCGAGAATAGACTCAGAAAACTGACCAGCATTACCGTAAATGTACGCATAATTCTTCCTTGTTGTCGTGCGAGTCGCCTCGCCTGAATACGGATAATTGACGATGAGTGATCAGTGGGGAAGATACGGGGTTAGCCAATCAGGAAGCTGTTGGGGGGCTTCAATCTGCACTTGCTTGTGTCGATTTGTTAACCCGTGGGTCACTGTCACATTGCTTTTTGCGATCTTACACTGCTTGGCAAGCCATCGGCATAAATGGGCATTGGCTTTGCCATCCGTGGGTGGTGCTGTGATGGCGATCTTAAGCGCATCGCCATGTTGGCCCAGACACTGGTCTCGGCTTGCTTTGGGTTGTACGTACAGACGCAATGTGATTGCGCCTGTCTCAGTATCAACACGGACGGGCATTACAGCGCGTACCACACTGGGCCGAGAAAATCGCCAATCAGCATATTGATAAACTGTAACGCAATAAACACCACCAAGATGCTTAAATCGAGCCCGCCAATCGGTGGGATCACGCGACGTACCGRCGCACATACGGGCTCAGTCAGTTGGTGGAACACGTATTCAACCGGATTATTCCCTTGGCTGACCCAGCTAAGAATGGCGCGCAGAATCAGCACCCAGAACAGCAGTTTCCCAGCGGCTTTTAGGAGTGCGATGGCGGAGAAAATAAACATGCCACCACTTAGCGTCAATGGATTACCCGCCACCAAATCGAGCACGGCAAACTTCGCGACCATTAACAGGTAGCCAAAAAGCACGGTAGCGAGATCTAAGCTGCCCAGTGATGGGATCAGACGGCGTAGCGGTCCGACAACAGGCTGGGTTGCTTTCACCACAAACTGGGAGAAAGGATTATAGAAGTCGGCACGGGCTAATTGTAGCCAAACGCGCAACAGCACCACCATGATGTAAAGATCAAACGCGGTGTTGATCAGAAAGGTCATTGCATTCATATCGTCGCCTTAGTGATTAAAATTCTTTTTCCATTTGTTCGGCACGGCTAACTGCCGCTTGCATGGCTTGCGCGACAATATCACCGATCCGGTTTTCGTCAAACACACGCAATGCTTCAGCGGTTGTGCCTCCTTTGGAGGTCACCTGTTCGCGTAGAGTGCCTAATCCGATATCTGGGTTGGCTACCACCATTTGCGCAGCGCCAAGCGCCGCTTGTTGCACCAAACGACGTGCGGTGTGGTCGTCAAAGCCTTGCTGCATCGCTTCTTGATGCATGGCTTCCATAAATCGGAAGAAATACGCGGGTGCGCTGCCGGCTGCCGCAATCACGCCATTGATGTCAGATTCTTGGTTGACCCAGCAGATCTCACCGACAGCTTGCATGAGTGCGCCCGCATAATCACGATCCTCATCCGACACGGTAGGGACGGCGTAAAGGCCACTCATCCCTTGTCCGACTAAAGAGGGAGTATTGGGCATCACGCGAACGAGGTTGAGTGTTGTGCCTGCCATCGCCATCAGGCGATCGGCATGGATCCCTGCTGCGATCGAAATCACTAATTTGTTTTGCCAATCGACGTCGGTCAGCGAGGCGAGCACTTGCGCCATCAGCTGTGGCTTGACCGCCAATACCACCACCTCTGCCCCTTGGCATGCGGCAAGATTATCGGCGGTGGTCTGAATACCCCATTCGGCCTGCAAGCCGCTATTCGGCGAGGCACTTGGTGACGCCGCCGTAATCGCTGAGGCTGGATAGCCCGATTGAATTAAGCCCGCGATAATGGAGCGAGCCATGTTCCCTGCGCCAATAAAAGTCAGTGCGCGATGTTCCATGAATGACGTTCCTATTGTTGGTGGTACCTGATGCTGATAACCAGCACGTCACGTGTCGTTCTATTTTCTTTTTCCCGCAGTGCGTTAGCGTTTTTCTCGTGCCCCAAATACCGCTGTCCCAATTCGTACCATGGTGCTTCCGGATGCAATCGCTGCTTCCATGTCGCCGCTCATCCCCATTGATAGCGTATCGACGCTCTCGTATTTCGCTTTTAATGCTGAAAACATGTCAGCCAAAGGGGTGAAGGCGGCACATTGTTGGATATAGTCGGTTTCAGGTTGAGGAATCGACATCAAACCCCGTACGGTGAGATTCGGTAACTGAGCGATTGCCTCAATCAGCGCTTCGGCCTCCTCAAAAGCGACCCCTGACTTTGACGTTTCCCCGCTGCTATTCACTTGCACCAATACATTCAGGGCGGGTAAATGTGCGGGACGTTGCTCACTCAAACGTTTGGCGACTTTTAAGCGATCCACAGAATGTACCCAATCAAAGTGCTCGGCAATTTGACGCGTTTTGTTGGACTGAATGGGGCCAATAAAGTGCCATTCCAATGCGGAATGTGCGGCATGCTGAGCAAAATGCTGCACTTTTTCCACGCCTTCTTGTACGTAGTTTTCACCAAACGCGTGTTGTCCTGCCGCCAACGCTTCTGCGATGGCTTCGATGGGCTTGGTTTTACTCACCGCAAGCAATTGCACCGAACCTTCGGGTCGGCCGCATTTTTGCGTCGCGTGGTCTATGTGTTCCATGACCTGTTCAATGTTTTTCTTGATACTACACATACTTGATTCTGCGAGGAAAATGAATGGATATCACTGAGCTATTGGCCTTTAGTGTAAAACATAATGCGTCAGATCTACATCTTTCCGCGGGAGTGGCGCCTATGGTGCGGGTAGATGGCGATGTGCGCAAGTTGAGTTTGCCAGCGTTGAGCCATCAAGAGGTCAATCAATTGGTCCTGGATGTTATGAATGATAACCAGCAGCGTGAATTTCAAGCGCAGTTGGAAGTGGATTTTTCATTTCATATGCAGTCTGTGGGACGCTTTCGGGTTAATGCATTTCATCAGCAACACGGCTGCGCGGCGGTATTTCGGGTGATCCCCGAGACAGTCCCCAGTTTGGCGGACCTCCATGCACCAGAGATTTTTGCGGATTTTGCTCGGCTCTCAAACGGATTAGTGTTGGTCACCGGCCCGACGGGCTCGGGGAAATCCACCACGCTGGCGGCCATGGTTGATCATATTAATCGCCATGCGCCCAAACATATTCTTACCATTGAAGATCCGATTGAGTTTATTCATCACCCGCAACAAAGTTTGATTAATCAGCGTGAAGTGAAGCGCGATACTTTATCGTTTCAGCAAGCGCTGCGTTCGGCGTTGCGTGAGGATCCGGATGTGATTTTGGTGGGAGAGCTGCGTGATCTCGATACCATTAGCTTGGCGTTAACGGCGGCGGAAACCGGACACCTGGTATTCGGCACCTTGCATACGTCAAGCGCAGCGAAAACAGTCGACCGTATTATTGATGTCTTTCCCGGCAGTGATAAGCCGCTGGTCCGCTCGATGCTTTCGGCCTCACTGCGGGCGGTCGTGTCTCAGCAACTGATAAAAACAGCGCAAGGTGGGCGCGTGGCCGCCCATGAAATCATGATCGCAAGCCCAGCGATTCGTAACCTCATCCGTGAGGATAAGGTGGCGCAAATGGTGTCGATGATTCAAACCGGCTCCAATCAAGGGATGCAAACCATGGAGCAAGCACTGGCCGATTTAGTCGGGCAAGGGACGATCGCGCCTGAACAACGCGATCGCGTATTACGTGCGCTTTAGGAGGAAGCATGAAACTCAGTAGTGTGCTGGTGGCGATGCAAGAACACACCGCCTCGGATGCGTATATTTCTGTGGATGCGCCTGTGATGTTACGGGTGGATGGACGCTTAAAACCTCTGTCTTCGCCGTTGTCGTTGGCGGCAATCAACGTCATGTTGAACAGTGCGATGAACGAGGAACAAAAGCAGCAATTTATTACCACGCGAGAAGCGAACTTTGCGGTAAAACGCAGTGTTGGGCGTTTTCGGATCAGTGCTTACTGGCAGCGCGATATGCCCAGCATGGTGATCCGTCGGATAGAAACCGAGATTCCGCGTTTGTCATCGTTAGGCACCCCAGTGGTGCTCGAAGAGCTTGCGATGCAAAAGCGAGGCTTGGTGCTAGTGGTTGGGGCGACGGGGTCGGGTAAGTCGACAACCATGGCTGCGATGATGGGGTTTCGTAATCATTATGGCCAAGGCCATATCCTAACGGTTGAGGATCCAATCGAATTTGTTCATGAGCATCAGCAATGCATTGTCAGTCAACGCGAAATTGGTATTGATACCCAAGATTATCAAACAGCGCTAAAAAATGCGCTCAGGCAAGCACCAGATATGGTGGTGATTGGTGAAATACGCACACCAGAAACCATGAACTTCGCGCTTCAGTTTGCGGAAACGGGCCATCTTTGCTTGGCCACTTTACATGCGAATAACGCTTACCAAGCACTAGAGCGAGCATTACACTTGATGCCTAAAGCACAGCGAGAGACCTTTTTATTTGATTTATCGATGAACTTAAAAGGTGTCATCGCTCAACAGTTGGTACCGGGCGTGAATGGAGTTGGGCGGCATGGTGCCTTTGAACTATTGATTAATAACGCGCATGTGGCAGAGCTGATCCGTAATGGTGAACTGCACGCGTTGAAAAAAGCCATGTTGAGCGGGGAGCATTTTGGTATGCAGACCTTTGATCAATCACTGTATGCGCTTTATGTGCAAGGGAGTATCAGTGAGGATGAGGCGCTGCGGCATGCTGACTCGGCCAATGAATTGAAGTTGATGATCAAAACCGGTGCCAAGCACAGTGCGCCGGGCTGCGCACTGGATCATGTACGAATTGAAAGAGCGGGTTCTCAGGATTAATCGGCGTATTGGCGTTCAAACCAACTTTCGATAATCACCACCGCAGATTGTGCATCGACCGCGCCTTTTTGCAGTGCCTTATAGCCACCACGTTCGAACAATGCCGCACGGGCCTCCCGAGTGGAAAGACGTTCGTCGTGCAGTTCGACAGGATAACCGAAACGTCCATGCAGACGGTTGGCAAACTTGCGGGCGCGCGGGGTAATGGTCTCAAGTGGTTCACCATTCAAGTCAAGTGGCAACCCGACCACCAAAACATCGGGTTGCCATTCTTTGAGTAATGACGCGATCTCTTCCCAATTGGGGATCCCATCGCGGGCTTTTAATGCACATAGAGGGCGTGCGGTTCCCGTTAACGATTGACCGATCGCAACGCCAATACTTTTGACGCCATAATCAAACCCAAGCACGGTGTGTGAAGTCATGCGTGTCCTATTTCTGAAGATAAATTCGCCGCCTTGATCCCCAGTTGATCGAGGGCTTTTTGCCAACGCTCACTAAGGGGGGTGTCAAAAATCACTTTGGGATCGGCTTCCAAGGTTAACCAGCTGTTTTCGGCTAACTCCAGCTCAAGTTGCCCGGGCTCCCATCCGGCATAGCCGAGCGCGACAATAAATTGGTCGGGCTGCTCATCGGTTCCCAAAATAGACAGTATGTCTTTGGAGGTAGTAACCGCAAGATCGTCAGACAGTGGGATGCTCGTGCCAAAGCTTCGATCTGCACGGTGGAGCACAAAGCCGCGATCTTCCGACACTGGGCCGCCAAACAGGACGGGTTGCGCTAGGCTATCTTTGGCTTGTGAGAGCGGAAGCTGCCGCTCAACCTCGATTTGGTCGAGCATTTTGCCCACCGAGATATTGATAGGCTGATTGATCATCAATCCCATCGCGCCGTCATCGTTATGCTCACACACGTAAATCACACCATGTTGAAAACGGCTATCGGTCATGCTTGGCATTGCGACTAAAAAATGATTTTTCAGATTCATATCGCCGTTCTCCCGTTGAGGCGCGTACTTTGAGTATGCGCTAAAAAACAAAGTTAGGTGAAAATAGGCGCATTAAATGCGCCCACTGACTTACCCTTGGCAACGTGTTGCAATGGCATCCATCAGCAAATCACCAATCGATATATCATACGCTGCATCAATTTCGCGGATGCAGGTGGGGCTGGTGACGTTGATTTCAGTCAGCTTGTCGCCAATGACATCAAGGCCGACAAAAATTAAGCCTTTCTCTTTAAGCGTTGGTGCAACCGCGCGCGCAATCTCCCAATCGGTCGGGGATAAGGGGCGTGCTTCACCACGTCCGCCAGCGGCAAGGTTACCACGTGTTTCGCCATCGGCAGGAATACGCGCCAAGCAGTACGGCACCGGCTCACCATCGACCACTAAGATACGTTTGTCGCCATTGCTGATATCAGGCACGAAGGTTTGCGCCATGCAAAAACGGTTGCCGTGCTCGGTCAGGGTTTCAATAATTACTGACAGGTTCGGATCGCCTTGTTTGACCCGAAAGATAGACGCGCCGCCCATGCCATCGAGCGGTTTTAAAATCACATCGCCATGTTCGGCCTGGAATGCTTTGATCTCGTCGGCACGACGGGTCACTAATGTGGTCGGAGTGTGTTCTGGGAACCACGCGGTATAAAGCTTTTCATTGCAATCGCGCAAGCTCTGCGGTTTGTTAACAATCAATACTCCCGCTTGCTCGGCACGCTCTAGCATATAGGTCGCATAAATATATTCGGTATCAAACGGGGGATCTTTACGCATCAAAATGGCATCAAACGCACTCAGTGGCTGTGTTTGAGTGTGGGTAATTTGATACCAATCGTTCGGATTGTCTTGTAGCGAGACTTGATGGGTTTTCGCGTACGGCGCGCCTTGCAACATCGACATATCATCCATGTTGATATAATGCACTTCCCAACCGCGTTTTTGTGCTGCCAACATCATGGCAAACGTGGAATCTTTTTTTACATTGATGGCCGAGATCGGATCCATCACAACACCAATTTTCATCTTGATTCTCCTGTTCGCCAACTAGCCCAAATCACCGAAACGAACCTGCAAAGCGGTAATGGCCGTCAGTGCGGCGGTTTCGGTCCGCAATACACGGGGGCCGAGTAAAATTTCTTTAAAGTCACAATCGCGCGTCATGGCGATTTCTTCATCGGACAATCCACCTTCGGGGCCTATCAATAAGCGTAGCTTCGATGGACGCTCTGGCAGCGTATTAATGGAATACGGGGCGCGAGGGTGTAGGTTGAGCTTCAGTCCGGCAAAGGCTTCTTGGCTCCACGCCTCCAACATCATCACAGGACGAACTTCTGGGACGCGATTACGGCCACTTTGTTCGCAGGCGCCAATGGCGATCTTTTGCCATTGTTGGCGTTTTTTCTCGAGTCGTTCTGCATTGAGCTTCACGCCGCACCGTGCTGATATCAGCGGAGTGATCACATTGACGCCCAGTTCGACCGACTTTTGAATGGTGAACTCCATTTTCTCGCCGCGCGAGATCACTTGTCCAAGCTCGAGGTCAAGTGGCGACTCCACACTGTGATCGTCTCGTGCACTGATGGTCACGGACACCTGTTTTTTAGTGACATCGCTTAAAGTGGCGGGAAACTGAGCGCCACTGCCATCAAAAAGCAGCACGGCTTGGCCCGGCTGCATGCGCAATACGCGACCAATATGATTGGCCGCATCGTCGGTGAGCGTCACATCGCCTTGTGATGGYAAAGGGTCTGGGTGATAAATTCGAGGAATACGCATAATGCTTGAGTTCCGTGATCAATAAGTTGCCAGTGTAACACGCTGTTCKGTGACTGGGAGGCTTGTGTTGATATGGGGACAGACACGAAAAAAACCAAGACGAGAAAAACGCGATTATAGTACCGCGGATACCGGCATCAGCGTTTGGTGACAGCGTTTACATCGGTAGCTCGCCTCACCGCGTCGCACTTTATTGTGGCGCCGTACGGTCAAGGCCACTTCCCCGCAATGGCACGCATAGGCAAACGTTTTGCCTTGAACGGCAGTAATATCGAGTTGATGGGTGGTGTTGGCCGGTGCCTGAAACACGGTTTCCATCAAGGTACGCCATTGTGAGCCGTGAGGCTTAACGCGTCCATACAATGCGAAGGTGACGAGGTGACAGACTTCATGCGGGATCACTTCCTCAAAAAACACATGAGGAGACTGTTGAAGCAGCACGGGATTAAAACGCAATCGCCATTGGGTCGGATGCGCTGTGCCGGCGGCACGTCCCCGCAGCGACAGGCTAGTGTCGGGATAAGTCAGTTGAATACCGAGCTGGTGGTTGGCGGTGTCAATGCACTCGCGTACCCGTTCAAAAACGGCATCAGCCAGTGGTTCAGAGACTGCGGGCATGGCAATCGTTACCTCACTCGAGTTAACGTCTTGGGGTCATGTAACATGCGTCATTTAACATGTGTCACAACACATGGGTGATTAAAAAAAGGGAAGCCGCTGCTTCCCTTCCTTTCTTTGCGCACAATGAGCGTTAGCCCAAGGTTAACCAAGTTTAGCAAATTCGCGCAATAGCTCGGCTTTGTCGGTTTTCTCCCAAGGGAAAATATCACGACCAAAGTGACCGTATGCGGCGGTTTGCTTATAAATCGGTTGTAGCAGATCTAGCATTTCCTGCAGACCGTATGGGCGCAAGTCGAAGTTTTCACGCACCGCCTTGATAATGACTTCAGGGGCCACTTTTTCGGTACCAAAGGTTTCGACCATGATAGAAGTCGGCTCGGCGACACCAATCGCGTAAGACAATTGGATTTCACAGCGGTCCGCCAGACCGGCAGCGACAATGTTTTTCGCCACATAGCGTGCCGCATAGGCGGCTGAGCGGTCAACTTTCGATGGATCTTTACCGGAGAATGCACCACCACCGTGACGGGCTGCACCGCCGTAGGTATCGACGATAATTTTACGGCCAGTAAGACCACAGTCGCCCATTGGGCCACCAATCACGAAACGACCGGTTGGGTTGATGAAGTATTTGGTTTCTTTGGTCAGCCATTCTGCGGGCAGAACTGGCTTGATAATCTCTTCCATCACCGCTTCACGCAGAGTTTCGGTAGAGACGCTGTCGCAATGCTGAGTAGAAAGTACAACTGCGTCGATGCCGACGATCTTGCCGTTGTCGTACGCAAAAGTGACCTGACTTTTAGCGTCTGGACGCAACCAATCTAGGGTGCCATCTTTACGCGCTTGCGCTTGGCGCTCGACCAAACGGTGCGAGTAAGTGATCGGGGCAGGCATAAGGACATTGGTTTCGTTGGTTGCGT
Organism: Salinivibrio sp. PR919; assembly: GCF_001995355.1. Lineage (NCBI taxonomy): Bacteria > Pseudomonadati > Pseudomonadota > Gammaproteobacteria > Vibrionales > Vibrionaceae > Salinivibrio > Salinivibrio sp. PR919. Next base: position 16,501 of record NZ_MUFL01000024.1, read on the forward strand.
AACCAAACATAATGCCTTGGTCGCCTGCGCCTTGATCTTTGGGATCGGCACGGTCAACACCTTGGTTAATATCTGGTGACTGCTTACCAATGGTGTTGAGAACCGCGCACGAGTTGGCATCAAAGCCCATGTCTGAGTGTACATAGCCAATGTCGCGAACCGTTTGGCGTGTCAGCTCTTCAATATCGACCCACGCTGAGGTGGTGATCTCGCCGCCGACCATTACCATGCCGGTTTTTACATAAGTTTCGCAGGCAACGCGCGCTCTTGGATCTTGCTCAAGAATTGCATCCAAAACGGCATCTGAAATTTGGTCTGCGATTTTATCTGGATGGCCTTCAGAGACAGACTCTGAAGTAAACAGGTGCTTAGCCATGTGACACTCTCATTGTTTATCAAGGATACCGACGATACGAGGCGAAATCGATCGCCGATCATCTCAGATGTTTTAACTTCTAGACGTCTATTCTATTCGTAATTGTGACAAACGCAAGCAAGTTGATGCATAGCGTCATGCATTTAGGTATAGCAAACGATTGCGCCATGAGGCGTTATTCGACGGCTGCAGGCATAACATCATCGGCCATCTGAGCCTCTGTCCACGCTTTGGGAGCGCGAGTGATAAACCGCTCCACCAGTGTATCTATGCGCAAAGGCAGCCTCCCTGAGGCGCTATATAATCGAATCGGTATCGCGGCTGACTGCCATTGTGGCAAACAGCGAATAATCTTGTCTGGGTGATGCGCCTGATACCCTTCAGCATTCCATGTAGGTAGTAGGCCCACACCTTGTCCGTTGGCAATGGCATCGATTTGAATCGCAACCATATCGCAGTTAAACCGGCTGGGAAGCGCGCTCAAATGATAGGGAGGCTGATGGGAATGAAACAGCGTGAGTCCACGTCGGCGGAGCGCAAATACATCCAGCCAAGCGTGATCATCCAACGCGGAGGGGTGTGAAAACGGACCATGTGCCTGCACATACGCGGGCGAGGCGTAAATGCCGTAGTGCCAGTGACCCAGTGTTTGGGTGCGACAGTTAGTGGGGACCATCACATCGTCGGCCCAGATAACAATATCAGCCGCTTGGATACGCTGTGCACTCAGCTCACTGGTTAAAGTGATGGACACTTTGGGATGCTCGGTTAAAAAATGATTCAGTAAAGGGCCAGCCCAGCCACGCATGAGCGCCGGATGGCAAATGACTTCAATTGGCCCTTTTAGCTCATTATTCAGACCGTGAATGGCTTCTTGGCTTTCCTCTGCCAGGGCCAAAATTTGCGAGCAATAGCGCGAAAAGGTTTCGCCGGCTTTAGTGAGTACCAAGCGATTTCCCTGCCGTTGGGTTAACGCTTGGCCAAGGTCACTTTCTAATTGTGCCAGTCGCCGACTAATGGTCGATTTGGGCTGGTGAAGTGCGTCAGCCGCTGCGGTCAAGCTTTGATGGCGGCAAAGGGCATCGAACGCACGGATAGCGGCAAGATCCTGCATACTTCCTTATCCTATTTTTCTTTTTTATCAGTAAGATGAAATAAACCCTTACTCGTCTCACGTTCGAAAACTGGAACAAGTTGTTCCAGTTTTAGGGCTGGGTTTCCTTACTCTAATATGAATAATTCTCACTAATCAAATGATAATTATTATCAAATAATGGAGTAAGATATGTCTAGTCGTCTTCGTCCCGTTGTGGTTGGGATGGTATTAGCGGGAATGCCGATAGCCTCACTTTCTGCCGCTGAGGCAGCCAACACGGAAACCATGGTGATCACCGCTTCTGGGTTTGAGCAAGTGACAGCCAAAGCACCTGCCAGTATCAGTGTGATCAGCCGAGATCAGTTAGAAGGGCGCTACTATCGTGATGTGACCGACGCATTAAAACGGGTACCGGGTGTGGTGGTGACTGGCGGTGGTGATACGACGGACATCAGTATTCGCGGCATGGCCTCAAAATACACCCTGATTTTGGTGGATGGTCGACGAACTTCAAGCCGTGAAACACGCCCTAACAGTGATGGCCCGGGTATTGAGCAGGGGTGGTTGCCACCGCTACAAGCGATTGAACGTATTGAGGTCATTCGTGGCCCTATGTCAACCCTGTATGGCTCGGATGCGATCGGGGGGGTTATCAACATTATTACGCGCCGTGGTGAACAAGATTGGCACGGTAACGTGCAGTTGAGTACGGTGATGCAAGAAAACCGCGCATCGGGCGATGAGCAAAGCGCTAACTTTTACCTATCAGGCATGTTAAGTGACAAAGTTGGATTGAAACTGACGGGTCAAAACACGCAGCGCCAAGAAGATGATATCCAGTACGGCTATGAAGATAAGTCATTACGCTCTTTATCCACCACTTTGACTTACGATCATAATGATTTGCACCGTTGGGAGCTTGACCTCGGCGTCAACGCACAAGATCGCCGTGGTCATGTCGGCCGCTCCGTACCGAGTGACGATAGCCTTTGTCGCGGCAGCTGTGAGAACAGTAATAATGAATATCGGCGTCAGTCGATAGCGGTCAGCCACAAAGGGAATTGGGACTGGGGATGGTCTGACAGCCACTTGCAATACGAACAGAGTCGGAATAAAAGCCGCGAAATGACCATCGAAAATACCGAATTTAAAACCAGCTTAGTGCGTGATTTCGAGGCACATACCCTGACGGTGGGTGGCTCTGTTGTCTATGCGAAGTTGGAAGATTTTACCTCCAACCAAGCGTCGACCAAGACCAGTATCGATAATACGCAATCAGCGATTTTTGTTGAGGACGAATGGCGCGTCTTGGAGCCGTTGAGTGTGACTTTAGGGCTTCGAGTCGATCACGATGAAAACTACGATTACCACGCCAGTCCTCGCCTGTATGGGGTTTATCAAGTTACTGATAAATGGATTGTAAAAGGTGGGGTGGCGACAGGCTTTAAGTCTCCGCAGCTTCGCGAAATTACGCCTAACTGGGCCCAGGTGAGCCGTGGCGGTAATATCTACGGTAACCCCGACCTTGACCCTGAAACATCCGTGAATACCGAGCTGAGCCTCAACTATCAAGGGGATAACGGCATCACGGGATCGATTGGTGTGTTCCACAATGACTTTAAAGACAAGATCACCCGTGTGACGTGCCCCGATACCGTATGTACTGCGGGACCAAACAAATGGGGCTCGGATCCAACTTATCGTGTCAATGTGGATGAAGCGGTTACCCAAGGGGTGGAAGCGAGTATTTTCGTGCCCATCGGTGATACCGTGGATGTAAGTGCCAGCTACACCTATACCGACTCGGAACAAAAAACCGGTGAGTATAAAGGGCAGCCACTCAATCAAATCCCGAAATCGCTAGCGCATGGTGAAGTGAACTGGCAAGCGACCGAAAAACTCAGCCCATGGGCGAGCGTGACTTACCGTGGTAAAGAAATGGATCCGGTAACAGGCCCATCATCGCGCAGCAATATCGAACCTGCGTATACCATGGTGGATGCCGGGGCGAACTACCAACTGACCGATGCCATTGAGTTGCAAGGGGCGATATACAATCTGCTGGATAAATCGCTGGACTATGACGACTACGGTTACATCAGCGATGAGCGTCGCTACTGGGTAGGGATGAATATCCACTTCTAAGGAGGCTCTTCCCTATATGACTCTTTTATCATCAGGATAGAGACAGCGATAACACTGCCGCGCCCGTTTTGGTCTATTGCCAAACGGGCGCTTTTGGATGGGGTAGGGTGATCAGTCGCGTGATTAGCCTCACATAAGACGTGCGTCTTTTACGTGCTTGAGATACACTGGGCGGCGTTGTCAAACGAGCACCGATGGACATGACACTAAGAGTCGCAATTAATGGATTTGGTCGCATAGGTCGCAGTGTATTGCGCGCCTTGTATGAAAGCGGCAAACAGGATCGCATCCAAGTGGTGGCGATCAATGAACTCGCGGAACCAGAAGCGATGGCCCACCTGCTGCAGTATGACTCCAGCCATGGGCGTTTCGGGTGGCCGGTGTCTTTCAATCAAGAACATCTGTTCGTTGCTACTGACAGCATTCGTCTCCTTCACTTATCCGAACTCCACCTTTTGCCTTGGCGCGACCTAGACGTTGATATTGTGCTCGATTGTACCGGTAAATTCGGCACGCGCGCCGATGGTGAGGCTCACATTGCCGCGGGGGCGAAAAAAGTACTGTTTTCCCATCCCGCCAGCCAAGATGTCGATCGTACGGTTATTTTTGGTGTGAATCACGAAGCACTGACCAGCGATGATCGTATCGTCTCAAACGGTTCTTGTACCACCAACTGCATTGTGCCCGTGATTAAAGCGCTTGACGAGCACTTTGGCATTGAGTCAGGCACCATTACCACGATTCACTCGTCGATGAATGATCAACAAGTGATCGATGCCTACCATACCGATCTGCGTCGCACACGTGCGGCAAGTCAGTCTATTATTCCGGTAGACACCAAATTACATGTCGGGATTGGTAGGATTTTTCCGAAATTTTCTGACAAGTTTGAGGCGATCTCGGTTCGAGTACCGACGATAAACGTGACAGCGATGGATTTAAGTGTCACTGTACGTACTAAAGTGAAAGTTAATGACGTAAATCAAGCTCTGCAAACCGCATCTCGATGTACATTAGACGGTATCCTGGATTATACCGAAGCGCCCTTGGTGTCGATTGACTTCAACCATGACTCACACAGCGCCATTGTCGATGGGTCACAAACGCGGGTGAGTAACCATCAGCTGATTAAAACGCTGGTTTGGTGTGACAACGAGTGGGGTTTTGCCAACCGAATGTTGGATACCACCCTTGCCATGGCAGCGACAACGCAGTAGCCAGCAAGTGGGGGTATCGCCCTGATTAAGTCAGTTTCAATTTGCAACCTTATAGAGAGGACCTTATGTCTGTAATTAAGATGACCGACTTGGATCTTGCCGGAAAGCGTGTCTTTATCCGTGCAGACCTCAACGTGCCAGTGAAAGATGGCAAAGTCACATCTGACGCGCGTATTTTGGCGTCACTACCAACCATCAAACACTGCCTGGCGGCAGGTGCGAAAGTGATGGTGACCTCTCACCTTGGCCGTCCTGAAGAAGGCCAGCCTGAAGACAAATTCTCGCTACAGCCTGTTGTGAACTACCTTGACGATGCATTGGATTGCAAGGTTAGCTTGGCCAAAGACTACCTGAATGGCCTTGAGCTGAATGCCGGTGAGCTGGTGGTTCTAGAAAACGTACGCTTTAACAAAGGCGAGAAAAAGAACGACGAAGCTTTATCAAAACAATACGCTGCTTTGTGTGATGTGTTTGTGATGGACGCATTTGGTACTGCACACCGTGCGCAAGCATCGACTCACGGCGTGGGTATGCATGCACCGATTGCCTGTGCAGGTCCACTTCTGGCGAACGAGCTAGATGCACTGGGTAAAGCGATGGATAACCCTGCGCGCCCAATGGTGGCGATTGTGGGTGGTTCAAAAGTATCGACCAAATTGACTGTGCTGAAATCTCTGTCAACCGTGGCGGATCAGCTCGTTGTCGGTGGCGGTATCGCCAACACCTTTATCGCTGCAGCCGGTCACAATGTAGGCAAGTCTCTGTACGAAGCAGACTTGGTCGAGACTGCAAAATCACTGATGGAAGAGTGTCATATTCCAGTGGCAACAGATGTGGCGTGTGCCAAAGCGTTTGATGAAAACGCAGACGCTGAGATCAAGCGTGTTGAAGACGTGCAAGACGATGACATGATCTTCGACCTAGGCCCAGAATCTACCCAAGCACTGGCTGACATTCTGAAAAATGCCAAAACTATCCTGTGGAATGGCCCTGTAGGCGTGTTTGAATTCAAGAACTTTGAAGCGGGCACTAAGGGTATTTCACAAGCGATTGCAGAGTCAGAAGGCTTCTCTGTCGCCGGTGGCGGTGACACCTTGGCTGCCATCGATAAGTTTGGCATCAAAGCTGACGTGTCATACATTTCCACAGGTGGCGGTGCGTTCCTCGAGTTTGTTGAGGGCAAACCACTACCAGCGGTAGAAATGCTAGAAGCACGTGCCAAAGACGCGTAATTGACGTGATAAAACGGGAGCGATGTCTCCCGTTTTCGCATTCGTTTGACTACAATAGGCCGAGTCGTAAACGATTGCACCATTTCTAGTTAAGGTGCTGTGGCACCTTCACGAAGTTTAAGCAAAGACAACCCGAGTTAATAGGACGAGAGCCATGTCTAAAGTTTTTGATTTTGTAAAACCTGGCGTTATCTGGGGCGATGACGTTCAGAAAGTATTTGAAGTCGCCAAAGAGAACAAATTTGCGCTGCCAGCAGTCAACGTGGTGAACACTGACTCTATCAACGCTGTGATGGAAGCCGCTGCGAAAGTAAAAGCACCGGTTGTTATCCAGTTCTCAAACGGTGGTGCTGGCTTCTTCCCAGGTAAAGGCCTGAAGCTAGACGGTCAAGAAGCTCAAATCAAAGGCGCAGTAGCGGGTGCAAAATATGTACACGCGATGGCTGAAGTCTATGGTGTGCCTGTGATCATGCACACTGACCACGCTGCGAAAAAATTGCTGCCATGGATTGATGGTCTGCTAGACGCTGGTGAAGCTTTCTACAAAGAACACGGTAAACCTTTGTTCTCTTCTCACATGATTGACTTGTCTGAAGAGTCACTGGAAGAGAACATGGAAATCTGTGCTGAGTACCTAGCGCGCATGGACAAAATGGGCATGACGCTGGAAATCGAACTGGGCATCACCGGTGGTGAAGAAGATGGCGTGGACAACAGCGATGTTGATACCGCCGATCTTTACACCAAGCCAGAAGAAGTTGCCTACGCGTACGAGAAACTGTCTGCAGTTAGCCACCGTTTCACCATCGCCGCTTCATTCGGTAACGTACACGGCGTGTACAAGCCAGGTAACGTGGTTCTAAAACCAACCATCCTGCGTGACTCTCAAGCTTACTGTGCAGAGAAATTTGGTCTAGCACCAAACGCGCTGAACTTTGTATTCCACGGTGGTTCTGGTTCTTCACAAGCAGAGATCGAAGAGTCTATCGGTTACGGTGTGATCAAAATGAACATCGATACCGATACCCAGTGGGCAACTTGGAACGGTATTCGTCAATACTACCAAGAGAACGAAGCCTATCTGCAAGGCCAAATCGGGAACCCGAAAGGCGACGACCAACCAAACAAAAAATTCTACGACCCACGCGTATGGCTACGTAAAGGTCAAGAATCTATGGTTGCCCGTTTGGAGCAAGCATTCTCTGACCTTAACGCGATTGACGTACTATAAGTATTGTCTCTCCGGTCATCAAAACCCGCCACTTGGCGGGTTTTTTTATATCTTCACTGGGAGCCTCAGTGAAGGTGTAGTCATAACTGTCTCAGTTTCGTTCTACAAAGCTAGACACAAGTGGGTCAAACCCTGCTAGCATAGCTTTATCATTGATGGTCCAAAAAGAGGGGCAAGGGAATGAGTGAAGAAAACGCGGTAGTAGAAGGTGCTAAGTTTGCGCAAACATGGTTTATCGACCATCAGGACCTATTGATCCAGTATGGCGTAAACATCTTGTCTGCGTTACTGATCCTAATTATCGGTAATCTGGTGGTGAAAGGCTTGGCCAATTCACTGGCTGCGGTGATGCGTAAGCGTCAAATGGATAACGCGGTGGTGGAGTTTATTCACGGCTTGGTGCGTTATCTGCTCTTTATCATTGTATTGATTGCCGCGCTCAGCCGGATTGGGGTACAAACCGCGTCTGTCATCGCGATTCTCGGTGCGGCAGGTTTGGCGGTGGGCTTGGCTTTGCAAGGGTCGTTAGCCAACTTTGCTGCTGGTGTCCTGATTGTCACCTTTAGGCCTTTTAAATCAGGCGATTACGTGGAGTTAGCCGGCGTTGCCGGTTCGGTCGAGTCGATTCAAATTTTCTCCACGGTACTGACCACGCCTGATAATAAGATGGTGGTGGTGCCTAATGGCTCGGTGATCAGTAGTCCAATCACCAACTATTCGAAACATGCGACGCGTCGTATTAATTACACCATTGGCGTGTCTTACAACGCGGATCTGAAAAAGACCAAAGCCATTTTAACGGAAGTGGTTACCAATCATCCTTTGGTATTGAAGGATCCCGCACCGACTATTGGTGTGATGACATTAGCGGACTCATCCGTGAACTTTGTGGTTCGTCCTTGGGTGAAAACCAGCGACTATTGGAGCGTGTATTATGAGCTGCTGCAGTCGATAAAAGAGTCCTTGGATGAACACAATATTGAGATCCCATTCCCGCAGATGAGCGTGCATATCAACCGAAGCGATGTGAGTGAATAACTTGTGCTTTGACGTTGGTCATCGAACGGCACCTACGAGGTGCCGTTTTCTTATCCTGCGACGAGGCGCGTGTACAAGCCTAATGCGAGTTTTATCGCGACAAAAAGCATCATACTGGCCATTAAGGTATCGAGCAGGCGGCGAATTGATGGGGTTGATAGCCAAGGAGATAATCGCGCCGCCCCTGCGGATAAACCATAAAACCATAAGCAAGAGCCGAGTAATGCGCCAACCGTAAAGGCTACACGCTCATCAAAGGCAAACTGTCCACCAATGGCACCTAGGACGACCACTGTATCCAAATAGACATGTGGATTGAGTAGCGTCACCGCTAGCGCGCCAATAATCACGGCACGTCGACCTCGGCTCATCGTGGGCGTGTAAACGTCATTTTCAGCAGGCTGGCGAGCACTTTGAATAAACTGCCATGCATACATACTTAAAAATGCGATACCGGCTAATGTAATGGTGTTGAGCAACACCGGATAGCTAGCCAGTAGTGCGCCTCCACCAAAAATGCCGCTTGAAATCAGTATGATATCGCATAAAAAGCAAATGGAAGCAGTGGTCATATGATGTTCACGGCTGATCCCTTGGTTAATCACGTAGGCATTCTGTGCGCCGATAGGAATAATCATGGTTAGGCTTAGCCCCAAGCCTTGGAGCGCCACAAAAAAACTACTCACAGTTTGATCCTTTTATCACGAGGTATGACTCCCACTTTAAGCAGGGATGGCTATTAAGTGAACTTAATTATATTTATGGTTAATTAGTTTAACTTATGGGGGTGTGAATGGACTATCGAGGCGTGGAAGCGTTAGACGCGGTGATCACCTTAGGGGGATTTGAGCGTGCCGCTGCGGCGTTGTTTATTACCCAATCGGCGGTCTCGCAGCGGATCAAACAACTGGAGCGACAAATTGCGCAACCTGTGATGGTTCGCGAGCAGCCACCTCGGCTAACACCGATTGGACAGCGTCTACTGGGTTTGTACCGGCGTGTTCAGCTTTTGGAGCAAGAGACATTGCCAGAGCTTGCTCCAGATGCGGATGGCTCCGTACTCTCGGTATCAATTGCCACCAATGCTGATAGTCTCGCGACATGGTTGCTACCGGCACTCGCCCCCTTGTTAGACGCGCAAGCGATTGATCTCAATTTGCTCGTTGAAGATGAGAGCCGCACCTTGAAACGGATGCGAAGTGGTGAGGCAATTGCAGCCATTAGCACAGACTCCACACCCATGCATGGATGTGATTGCCTGTATTTGGGTCGCATGGACTATAGCTGTGTGGCAACCCCTGCATTTTCACAGCGATATTTCTCCCAAGGGATTGATAGGGAGGCCTTAATGGCGGCACCCGCCGTCATTTTCGATGCGCATGATGATATGCATGCGGACTTTCTTGCGTCCCATTTTGCGATGCCTGCCGCAGGGTGGCGGCGTCACATTGTTCGTTCGTCTGAGGCCTTTGTCGCGATGGCGAGTAAAAGTATGGCGTATTGTTTAATCCCCCGTTTAATGGTGTTAAAGCAGCTCGAGGAGGGAACCTTGATTGATGTGATGCCGGGTAAAGTCGAGGCCCGCCATCTTTATTGGCACTATTGGGCAATGGAAAGTGGTGTGTTGTCGGAAATGACCCATGCTTGCCAACAAGCGGCACAGCGTGCATTAGTGCAATCTTAACCGGAAATTGACCAAATACAGGGAGCCTTTTGGCTCATCGAGAGTCTTACCTGAGTGTTAGTAAAATCGTGAATCCATTTAAGGAGACCGTATGCGTAAACTCAAAGCTATGGTGCTGTTGACCAGTGCACTGGTGATGGCACCTGCCGCCATGGCTAATATCGATTTTCCCCATCTTGAAATCACAGGGGTCGGTGAAGTGACAGCCAAGCCAGATATGGCGATGATCCATGTGGCCGTAGTGACAGAAAGAAAAAGCGCCAAAGCCGCCAAGCTCGCCTCGGATAAAGCGGTAGCTGAGTTTATTAACCGTTTGAATAAGCAAGGCGTTACGCGTGAACAAATAGAAAGTGCGCACATCAATTTGTCACCACGTTACCAGTATCCCAAAGATAAAGCTCCAGAATTAACGGGTTACCGCGCCGAGCGTCAAGTGACAGTGACCTTAAATGATCTCACTAATCTAAACGCGGTACTGGATGGTGCGTTAGGTGATGGCATAAACCGTATTAGCCATATTCAACTGACGAGCAGTGATTATGCCGCGTTAGAAGCGAAAGCCCGAGAGGCGGCGGTGAAAGATGCGCGAGAAAAAGCAGCCGCATTGGCCGAAAGTTTAGCGATGAAGTTAGATGGTGTATGGCAGATTCGCTATCGCTCAAGCTCGCCTCGCCCAGTCATGATGCAGGCTGAAATGCGCGGTGCTAAAGCGGATGTGGCGGCCAGTTATCAAGATGCGACGATGGAAGTGCGTGATCAAGTAGATATTATTTTTCGTCTTGACGATTAATCCTGCCTCTCTTCATTAATACAAAGGGCGCCGATGGGCGCCCTTATTGCGGCTAACTAAGCGGTGGTTACGCGGTGGGATTCACCGGCTTACCTTTTCCATCTTCTGCTTGGTCGCTTTGCGCTTGTTGGCGACGAGCAAGGCGTTGTTCCCAATAATCTGCATTCTTAATCCCTAATTTCACAGGATCAAACGTGTAGGTCTCAACCCCTTTCGCTTGTTGTTCTTCATAGTCTTTAAGCGCTTTGAGTGCCGGTTTACCAATAAAGAAAATAATGATAATACCGACAATGTTGAGCCATGCCATCAGACCGACACCGGCATCACCAAATGCCCACGCAAGGTTCGCGCTACGTACACACCCGTAGAATACCGCTGACATCAGCACGATTTTAAGCGCAAACATCATACCGGGCACTTTGAAAGTGCGGCGCAAGTATGCAACGTTGGTTTCGGCAATATAGTAGTACGCCAAGATAGTTGTGAATGCGAAGAAGAACAGCGCAAAGGCAATAAAGGGTTTACCTAGGCCCGGCATTGCTTGCTCGATAGCCAGCTGCGTAAACTCAGGGCTATTTGCCGCAACAGATGACGCGAGATTTTGCACAATAAAGGCGTCACCCGCACCGTGTACGTTATAGGCACCGGTAATGATGATCATAAACGCGGTGGCAGAACAAACTAACAGAGTATCGATATAGACGGAGAATGACTGCACTAAACCTTGCTGTGCCGGGTGCTCAACGTTGGCTGCGGCGGCGGCATGAGGGCCTGTTCCTTGTCCGGCCTCGTTAGAGTAGACGCCACGTTTCACACCCCAGCCAATCGCAGCACCGGCACCTGCCATCGGTGTAAAGGCATCACCGATGATCATAGCAATGACACCAGGGATCTCGCTGATGTTCAGCAAGATGATCACGAACGCAATGATGATGTAAGCAAGCGCCATAAATGGCACAACGATTTGAGTAAAGTGGGCAATACGCTTTACACCACCAAAAATGATGAAGCCAAGTACAACGGAAATAAAGGCACCGGTGATGACTTTCGACACCTCTAGGGCGCCAAACATCGCCGTATCAACCATAGCGCCAGAACCAAAAGCGGTCTCTACTGCGTTACCAATGGCGTTAGACTGCACGCCCGGCAGCATTACACCACATGCAAGTAGGGTCGCGAATGCAAACAAGATGGCGTACCACTTTTGACCTAACGCTTTTTCAAAGTAGTAGGCCGGACCGCCGCGGAATTCGCCGTTGTCCTCTTCTTTATAAATCTGTGCGAGGGTTGACTCTGTGTACGCGGTAGCCGCACCGAGAAAGGCGACGACCCACATCCAGAATACCGCACCTGGGCCGCCAAACCCAATGGCAGCAGCAACCCCAGCGATATTACCGGTACCGACACGCCCCGAAAGTGAGACCGCGAGTGCTTGGAAGGAGGAAATCCCTTTTTTTGAGCTTTTATTGGAGAAGAGTAAGCGCCACATTTCTGAGAAGTGACGGACTTGTGCGAAACGCGTCAAAATGGAGTAGAACAGACCGGCACCCAAGCAGGTATAGATCAGCGCTGGACTCCAAATGATGCTATTTAAAAAATCGACAAACGATTGCATAGTGAGTTCCTTCTACTGTGTTTGCATCATGTTGTTTTTTTATCCACCCGCATCTTAAACTGATTCGGTGCTCAATTGTTAATATTTTGTGTCATTTGGTTTTTTGATGTGTGAATCTGATCGTTTTGTGTTCAGAAAAATAGGCGGGATAACAAAACAAAAGGAGGCCTTATGCGGCCTCCTTCATATAAGCGATGGACAATCAAGCTGTCGCATCAGGCAAGGGCTGTCTAGCTCTTTTTACGCTTTTTCGGCTTTTTAGCAGAAACGGCTTTTTTACCGGTTTGCTTCTTCTTTTTCTTCTTATGCTCTGCTTTTTTATGTTTTGGTTTCAGGCCATCAATGGTTCGCTCTTTAACATCTTCATCCATGTAACGCGAAATACGTTCCATCATCGGCTGATCATGGGCTTCTACCAATGACAAGGCTGAGCCTTTTTTACCTGCGCGTGCGGTGCGACCAATGCGGTGTAAGTAGACATCTGCGGTACGCGGTAAGTCGTAGTTAATCACGTGGGTAATATCTGGCACATCAATACCGCGTGCGGCGACATCGGTGGCCAGTAAGAYGTTCACTTTACCTTCACTAAACCGGCTAATTGCATTGTTGCGTTTGGCTTGCTGCATTTCACCTTGGATCCACGCACAATCCAGTTGTTGTGACTGCATGTAATCACGCAGATCGGCTAAACGCTCGCGTGTTTTGACAAACACAATAGCGCGCTCGGCTTGCTCGGTAAGAATATGTTTCAGCAAGGCGCGTTTATGCGCGAGATCGTCACAACGGTGATACCACTGGGTGATTTTTTTGCGTTCCCGGCGGGGTGGCTCCACATTAATAAGCTCAGGGTCGGTCAACAAGCTTTCGGTAAATCCAGTGACGCCGCGACCTTCAAGTGTGGCGGAAAACAACATGGTTTGACTGCGACGCTGACATTCATCAGAGAGGCGGTTTACCGCACTGGCAAATCCCATATCGAGCATGCGGTCGGCTTCATCTAACACCAAACACTCGATGGCGCGACAGTCGAAGCGTTCTGCCTCAATGTACTCCATGAGTCGCCCCGGTGTGGCGACGACGATATCCTGTGTTTTGCCTAACTGTTCTGCATGATCTTGATAGGAAATACCGCCGGTGATGGTGAAAATCTTGAGCTCTGTGTTGACTGCCAAGGCGCGCGCTTCGTCAGCGACCTGAATCGCGAGCTCTCGGGTTGGGGTCAAGATCAGCACGCGCGCCGGTCCAGGCTTTTGGCGAGGAAAGTCGAGCAAGTGCTGTAACATAGGCAACAAGAAGGCGGCGGTTTTGCCTGTACCTGTTGGCGCAGAGGCTAAAATGTCGCGTCCATCCATCCCGTGGGGGATAACCTCGGATTGGATAAGCGTTGGACGTTGATAGCCCATATCGTCGAGGGCACTGAGCAATTCAGGATCGAGCTCAAGTTCGGCAAAGCTTCGCACAGGGTTTTTCTCCAAGGACAGTTAAGAGCAGCATTATATACGTAAATCGCGTCGATATGCAGAGTATCAGTAAATAGATCACATCGAGTGACTACCAGAAAGGTGTGTACTGATTAGGGCAATTTTAGATAAAAATCGCGCGTTAATGCTGCAAACGCGGGGGTAAAGTGGTTATGGTCATCACGTAACACCAGCGTATCAGAGAYCAATGGATGCGTCGTGGGGCTGAGGGTAAAAAGTAATCGTGATGCGGGTTTGCCAGGGGTCGGGTAAACGTACACCTGACGATGGAGGTGCAGGCCATATTGTGTCGCATCGGCAATCAATCGCTCGCCTTCGGTAACCGGCAAGATAAGATCGGCGCATCCGCTTGGGGTTAATCGCGCAACGAGCACGTGAAGCAGCGCCTCATGCGTCAATGTATGTGCATGCCGAGCCGTGGCACGCTTTGCATCGCGTGCGGTTTGTCCGCTGGTAAAATAGGGAGGGTTACATACGATATGCTCAAAGCGTGTGCTCGTGTGCCACTGTGTAATGTCGCCTTGTCGTAGCTGAATTTGCGTTGCAAAGGGGGAGGCATGCACATTTTGGGTTGCACAGGCATAAGCGGCGGGATCGTACTCGATGGCGGTGAGCGATAAATGTTGAAAACGCTGCGCAAGCATCAAGCTTAGGAGGCCGGTTCCTGTGCCAATATCGAGACTACTTTTCGCTTGTTTGGGATCAGCCCAAGCGCCCAACAATACCCCATCGGTACTGACTTTCATTCCACAGTTGTCTTGGGTCACGCTAAATTGTTTGAATCGAAACTCGCTCACTAGGTTGCCTTCTCCGCTTGATGCATCCTGCCCGAAGAGCAGTGTTTTTTACTGTTATGTAATCAGTATGTTACTGGTGGGGTCTGTTAAAAAATATCGCTTTTAACATCACAGCCAGTTTATTGAGCTAACTGTTACTTTTAAAACAGAAGATCACAAGGTTTTGCTGTCATGGCTTTACTGTGATGATGATCTTGTTCATTATTCTAAATTCTGCCCGTTGTATGAAACAAAATATTATAAATCTAGGTTTCAGCTGGGCGAATCATTACTCATTGCAAACACCATCTAAAGCTGTAGGAATTAATCGTGACTAAGCGTTTAAAATTAGTTGATATTTTAGCGTTAGGTTTTATGACCTTCGCCTTTTTCTTAGGCGCAGGGAATATCATCTTCCCGCCTCAAGCTGGCATGTTAGCCGGTGAACACTTCACATCCGCCATGACGGGCTTTTTGATCACGGCTGTTGGTCTCCCGCTGGTTGGTATCATTGCGGTTGCCATCGCTGGTGGCGGCTGGAAAGGCCTGACGCGTGATTTACCCTCGGGACTCGCCACTTTAATGGCAGTGCTGATTTTTATCATTATCGGTCCTGCTTTTGCTGCGCCTCGTGCCGGGCTCGTTGCTTACGAAATTGGCTTTAAACCCTTTTTGCTCGAGCCAGGTCAAGTTGAACTGACAGCTTTCTCCATCGTCTTTTTTGCCGTTGCTATGTTTTTCTCACTCTCTCAGGGCAAATTGATTGACTCGATTGGTAAGCTACTGACTCCGCTGCTATTCGCGGCGTTGGCAACTCTTGCGATTGCTGTGATTGTCAATCCTCAGGGTG
This sequence comes from Salinivibrio sp. PR919, assembly GCF_001995355.1. Taxonomy (NCBI): domain Bacteria; kingdom Pseudomonadati; phylum Pseudomonadota; class Gammaproteobacteria; order Vibrionales; family Vibrionaceae; genus Salinivibrio; species Salinivibrio sp. PR919. Next base: position 32,032 of record NZ_MUFL01000024.1, read on the forward strand.
ACGTGGCAGCGGCGCAAGGCGCCTATGTGAACAATGCGTTGACTACAGGTTTCCTCGAAGGTTACAACACCATGGATACCTTTGCGGCACTGATGTTCGGTATGCTGATTGTCGATGTGATTCGCAAAAAAGGCATCGAAGACAATAAAACGACCTGTATGTATCTGATTTATGCAGGCGTGATTGCAGCAGCCGGCTTGGCGTTTGTTTACATTTCTCTGTTTTATTTGGGATCGACTGCCAGTGAAGTGGCCGCTGGGACGCAAAATGGTGGCGAAATCATGGCCGCCTACGTTAATGCGTTGTTTGGTCCTGTAGGGCAAATGATTTTGGCGGCGATTATTGGCTTGGCCTGTCTCACCACAGTAATTGGCTTGGTAAGCGCCTGTGCCGATTACTTTAGCACTTTGACCAGTTGGACTTATCGCCGCTGGGTAGTTGTGGTGTCTTTAGTGTGTGCAATTGTTGCAAACGTGGGTCTTAAACAACTGATCGCGATCTCAGTGCCGGTATTGTTTGCCTTGTATCCGGTTGCAATTGCCCTGATCGGTTTAACCTTTATCCGTCGCTGGTTGCCAAACCCAGCATTGGGTTATCGTGTCGTACTTGGCGTAGCTTTGCTGTTTAGCCTGCTCGATGCGGTGAAAGTGATGGGTGTGGATATGAGCGCCTTTAACTTCTTGCCATTGTTCGATGTTGGCATGGCATGGTTGCTCCCGACCGTGGCGGCCATGATTGTGGCGAAATGGCTTGGGACAAGTTCGGACAAGTTCGCGCAAGCGTAACGATCTTACCCAATAAAAAAACCGCGCTCAGGCGCGGTTTTTTTATATCAACAGGCGAGGTATCAGGCCTGTTCGAGTAACGCTTGGTATTCAACCAAAACTTGCTCGCACCAGGTGTGAATCCGTTCGTCGCTTAGGTCGTACTCACTGTCTTCGTCTAGGGCCAAGCCAACAAACTGTTTTCCGTCGTCTGTCACAGCTTTAGACGCATCAAAGCGGTAGCCTTCGGTGGGCCAATAGCCAATAAATTGCGCACCACTGCCTTGCAGCTGCTGGTGGAGCATGCCCATGGCATCAAGATACCATTCGGCATAGCCTTCTTGGTCGCCAAGGCCAAATAATGCAATCACTTTGCCTTGCAGTTGCAGACTATCAATGTCTTGCCAAACGGCTTCCCAATCTTCTTGCAGCTCACCGAAGTCCCAAGTTGAAATGCCGAGAAGTAGCAAGTCATACTCTGCCATTTTGGCCAGCGGCGTTTCTTTGACGTTGTGCAACTCAACCAAATCGTCGCCGATAAAGTCACGGATTTTTTCCGCTGCCATTTCGGTATAACAGGTGGTTGAGCCATAAAACAGACCGATTCTCATAGTTTGACTCATTTGGTTTGATTACCTGCAGTTTACCTGCTGGTGGGTAATTTGATCCAGCAAGCGGCGCCGACATTTTGTATAATGACCCGCGCTAAGTCGCGTGTGGCGCCGTTATTATTCGAGTTTTCCCCAATAAGCAGGCTGAATGTGAACAAGAATGTTGAATTAATCGAGCAGTTCCTCGATGCCATGTGGATGGAGCGGGGGCTATCGGAAAACACCCTCGGCTCTTATCGGAATGACTTGCTTAAGCTCTGCCACTGGCTTGATAGCCGTGCATTGCTGTCGGTGAGTAAACAGGACTTGCAGGATTATCAGTACTGGTTGCACGAGCAAGCCTATCAGCCCAGCAGCCGAGCCCGTATGGTGTCGGCACTGCGTCGTTTGTTCCAGTATCTATACCGTCAAAAGCTGCGTCCGGATGATCCGAGTGCCACCTTAATTAGCCCTAAACAACCGAAACGCTTGCCGAAAGATCTCAGTGAAGAGCAAATTGACGCATTACTCGATGCGCCCAATACCGACGATCCGCTGGAGCTGCGCGATAAAGCCATGCTTGAGTTGCTTTACGCCACGGGGTTGCGTGTTACTGAGCTGGTGGGCTTGACCACTGAAAATGTGAGTTTACGGCAAGGTGTGGTCCGTGTGGTTGGTAAAGGCGACAAGGAGCGCTTGGTGCCGATGGGAGAAACTGCGGTAGATTGGTTGGAGCATTATTTGGCACACAGCCGGCCTGTGCTGCTTGGCGAAACCAGTACCGATGTTTTTTTCCCCAGCAAACGGGCGCGACAGATGACACGCCAAACGTTTTGGCATCGTATTAAGTATTACGCTCAGCTGGCAGGGATTGATAGCGACGCGCTCTCCCCGCATGTGTTACGCCACGCGTTTGCCACCCATTTGCTCAATCACGGTGCTGATTTGCGTGTGGTACAAATGTTACTTGGCCATAGCGACCTTTCGACGACCCAAATCTATACCCATGTTGCGACTGAGCGCTTGAAACAGCTGCATCAAACTCATCATCCACGCGGCTAACCCTGATTGGTGATTATGATAGAGATAAAACGACGAATGCCGACGGTCACGCCGGCCTTTAGTGATGATATTCCCCCTTTGCTACAACGCTTGTATGCCAATCGAGGACTGCGCGAAGACAGTGAGTTAAACCGCAGTGTGGCAGGCTTACATCAATACCAAGCGTTAACCGGTATCGAAGGCGCTGTCGCACTACTGTCGGAGGCGATCGCAACCCACAAGTCGATTCTTATCGTGGGAGACTTTGACGCTGATGGCGCGACCTCGTCGGCGCTCTCGGTGAAGGCGCTTCGCATGATGGGCGCAACGCGAGTCGATTATTTAGTGCCAAACCGTTTTGACGATGGTTATGGACTGAGTCCTGACGTCGTCGAACAAGCGGCCGAGCGTGATGCTGATCTCATCATGACCGTTGATAATGGTGTGTCATCGTTGGCCGGAGTCGCGCATGCCAAAGCGCTAGGCATGCAAGTGGTGGTGACCGATCACCACCTACCCGGAGAGCAGCTGCCTGACGCAGATGCGATGGTAAACCCTAATCTAAATGACTGTGGCTTCCCGTCCAAAGCCCTTGCCGGTGTTGGGGTAGCATTTTATTTGATGTTGGCATTGCGGGCCCATTTGCGTGAACAAGGTTGGTTTGAGCAACAAGGCATTGCGATACCGAACTTGGCGGAACTGCTTGATTTGGTTGCATTGGGAACCGTAGCTGACGTGGTGGCATTGGATGCCAACAACCGTATCTTGGTGCACCAAGGCTTACAGCGCATTCGTGCAGGGCGATGTTGCCCCGGTATTCAGGCACTGATCGAAGTCGCTAACCGAAACATGGCGACCTTGGTGGCCAGCGACTTTGGATTTGCTTTAGGCCCAAGGATCAACGCGGCGGGTCGACTGGATGATATGTCGTTTGGGGTGGAGCTGTTACTGAGCAACAATATCCACGCCGCGCGCCGCATGGCCTCTGAGTTGGACGCACTTAACCAAACTCGCAAAGAAATTGAAGCCGGGATGAAGCAAGAAGCGGTGGCATGGTGTGAGCGCTTGATTGCCGAAAAAAGCGAACAAGACTTACCCGTTGGCCTTGCACTCTTTCAACGAGATTGGCATCAAGGCGTGATTGGTATTTTAGCCTCGCGTCTGAAAGAGCAGTTTCATCGTCCCGTGATCGCTTTTGCCGATGGGGGCGATGGCACCATTAAAGGCTCGGCGCGTTCGATTCCAGGATTGCACATGCGCGATACGCTGGATCGGATCGATACTCAGCATCCCGGCTTGATCAAAAAGTTTGGCGGGCATGCCATGGCGGCAGGGCTGACTATCGATGAGAGTGAATTTGAGCGTTTTGCCCGTCTGTTTGATACGCAAGTCCGTGAGGCAGTCAGCGAGGATGATCTCAAAGGCGTACTACTCAGTGATGGGGAACTGTCGAGTCGTGACTTGAGCATCGAAACCGCGGAGCTTATCCAAGCGGGGGGACCTTGGGGACAAGGATTTCCGGAGCCGCAATTTGATGGCACGTTTAAGGTGTTACAGCAAAAGCTGGTTGGCAGTAAGCATCTGAAATTAATGGTGGAGCATCCAGACGGTGGTGCCATGATTGATGCAATTGCGTTTAATATCGATGTGCGCCGTTGGCCGGACCCGAGTGTGAAGCAGATGCGGTTAGTCTACCGGCTGGATATTAACGAGTTTCGTGGTAATCGCAGTGCGCAATTGATTGTTTCTCATCTGGAGAGTGCTTAATTGTGCGGCTTTTTCCGTCATGCCCTGTTTATTGACCCCACAATTCGCTAAAATTCGGCGGTTAAATTTCCGCAAATGAAGATGCTTGACCATGTTTGAGATCAATCCAATCAAAAACCGCCTCGCGGACATCGCTGAACGCACCGATGTTCTTCGGGGGTATCTTTGACTACGATGCCAAGAAAGAGCGTCTAGAAGAAGTTAATGCCGAATTAGAACAGCCAGACGTCTGGAACGAACCTGAGCGCGCACAAGCACTGGGCAAAGAGCGTGCCTCGTTGGAAGCTGTGGTTGAAACCATTGACCAACTCACCCAAGGTGGTGAGGATGTTAACGAGCTTTTGATGCTCGCCGTTGAAGAAGACGATCAAGAAACCTTTGATGAAGTCGAGCCAGAGCTTGCCGACTTAGAAGCCAAACTTGAGAAGCTGGAATTTCGCCGTATGTTCGCCGGTGAACACGATGCGTCAGATTGCTATATCGATCTGCAAGCCGGTTCCGGCGGCACAGAAGCGCAAGATTGGACCAACATGATGTTACGCATGTACTTGCGTTGGGCCGATGCGAAAGGCTTTAAAGCGGAAGTCATTGAAGTATCTGAAGGTGAAGTCGCCGGCTTAAAGTCTGCCACCGTGCGGATTACAGGTGAATACGCCTACGGTTGGTTACGTACCGAAACCGGGGTGCATCGTTTGGTTCGTAAGTCACCATTTGATTCGGGTGGTCGCCGCCATACCTCGTTTGCGTCTGCGTTCGTATACCCTGAAATTGATGATGATATTGCCATCGACATCAATCCTGCCGATCTGCGTATTGATGTGTATCGCGCATCTGGCGCAGGTGGTCAGCACGTTAACACCACAGAGTCAGCGGTCCGTATTACTCACGTGCCGACCAATACGGTGGTGCAGTGCCAGAACGACCGTTCGCAGCATAAAAACAAAGACCAAGCGATGAAGCAGCTTCGCGCCAAACTGTTTGAGCTTGAGTTGCAAAAGCAAAACGCGGAAAAACAAGCCAACGAAGACGCGAAGTCAGATATCGGCTGGGGAAGCCAGATCCGTTCCTACGTGCTGGATGACTCACGCATCAAGGACTTGCGCACCGGGGTTGAAAACCGCAATACACAGGCCGTACTTGACGGCGATTTGGATAAATTTATTGAAGCCAGCCTCAAATCTGGCCTGTAATCACGACTTTGAGTAAAGGGTTTTCTATGACTGACCAGTTACAAGACGAAAATAAGCTGATAGCCGAGCGTCGCGCCAAACTGAATCACATCCGTGAAAACTGCAAGGCGAACGGTCATCCTAATGATTTCCGTCGCGAGCACCTTGCTGCGGACCTACAAGCTGAATTTGGCGAAAAAGAAAAAGCTGAGCTAGAAGCGCTCGATCATAAAGTGACCATCGCAGGCCGTATCATGGCAAAACGTGGTCCTTTCTTGGTGGTACAAGACGTCTCGGGCCGTATTCAAGCCTATGCCTCTAAAGACGTTCAAAAGGCACTGAAAGCCGAATACCACGGCTTGGATATCGGTGACATCATCGGTGTACACGGTGCGCTGCACAAATCCGGCAAAGGCGATCTGTATGTCAATATGGAACGCTACCAGTTGCTGACCAAGGCCTTGCGTCCATTGCCTGAAAAATTCCATGGCTTGGCGGATCAAGAGCTGCGCTATCGTCAGCGCTATGTCGACTTGATCGTCAACGAAGAATCGCGTCAGGCGTTCCAAATCCGTTCCAGTGTAGTGACAGCCATCCGTAACTACATGGTAGAAAAACACTTTATGGAAGTAGAAACCCCGATGATGCATGTCATCCCTGGGGGCGCGACTGCACGTCCATTTATCACTCACCACAATGCGCTAGATATTGATATGTACTTGCGTGTGGCGCCAGAGCTTTATCTTAAGCGTTTGGTCGTGGGTGGTTTTGAGCGTGTGTTCGAGATTAACCGCAACTTCCGTAACGAAGGCTTGTCGCCTCGTCATAACCCAGAATTCACTATGATGGAATTCTATATGGCGTACGCGGATTACAATGATCTGATGGACTTGACCGAAGACATGCTATCGCGTGTTGCTCTCGAGGTTCTGGGGCAATCTGTGATGCCATACGGCGAGCATGAAATTAACTTTGCTGGTCCATACCCACGCATGACCATGCTGGATGCGATTAAGCAATACAACCCCGATCATGCTGAGATCCAAGCATTGACCTACGAGAATGCGCAAGACCGTGATCATCTCGCGGCGATTGCCAAATCACTGAAAATCAGTGTGGAGTCATTTTGGACTGCCGGTCAGCTGATGGAAGAAATCTTTGGTGAAACCGCCGAGCCTCAGTTGATTCAGCCAACCTTTATCACTGAGTATCCGGCAGATATTTCACCACTAGCACGTCGCAACGATGACAACCCGTTTGTAACCGATCGCTTTGAGTTCTTTGTCGGTGGTCGTGAAGTGGCGAACGGTTTCTCGGAGCTGAATGACGCGGAAGATCAAGACGCGCGCTTTAAAGCCCAAGTGGAAGCGAAAGACGCGGGCGACGATGAAGCCATGTATTATGATGCAGACTACATCAACGCGCTTGAGCATGGTTTGCCGCCAACGGCAGGACAAGGGATTGGTATTGATCGCTTGGTAATGCTGTTTACCAACACGCATACCATCCGTGACGTTATTCTATTCCCAGCGATGCGCCCACAACAAAACGGCTAAATCGTCAGGTTTGATCAAAAAGCGGCTTTCGAGCCGCTTTTTTTCTATCAGCGGCATCATGCCCGCGCTAAAAGCTTTATTTTATTCTGCTTTTTGCGACGAGTGACTAAAATTATACGTATTCTGACCTACTCAATGTCTCTTTATTGAGACAGAATCAGGACTGAGCCTCCTTATAATGGGGCTTTGGTTCTTCCGCAGTATCACAGACTGGATGTAAGGCAGAGGTTATGGGATTACACACAGGGAGTGAAACAAACTTGAGCTCATTGGTGGTCGTCGGGGGCCCGTATGAGCCTTGGATAGCAACCCTGGAACAAGCAGGCTGGCGGTGTCATCGTTGTTACGACTTGCGCGCAGCGCAATCTTTGTTGCAAGACATTGGCCCCTGTATTGGTATTGTTGACTTAAGCCACGATGATTTTAGCCTCAATGGCGTCGCGTCTATGGTTAACCGTAACAAGCAAGTGCGTTGGTTGGCCTTGGTGCGCGAAGAGCAATTGGGGAATGAAGCAATCTGCCAGTTTATTGTCAGCTTTTGCATTGATTACTTCACCTCGCCAGTGCCGAACTCACAGTTGATGAGCACCATTGGTCACCAATTGGGTATGCTGCGTTTGGAGCGTCAGGTGTGGCCCCATTTGGGCGATCACAGTGATATGGGCTTGGAAGGCAAAAGCCCTGCAATGAAAAAGCTGCGCGATCAGGTGCGACGTGTCGCGCCAACCGATGTGTCTGTATTGGTGGCCGGTGAGAGTGGGACAGGTAAAGAGCTGGTCGCACTGGCTATTCATAATGCATCTACCCGCGCCAAAGGCCCGTTTGAGTCGATTAAATGCTCGGCATTGGCCGACGAGCAAATGCAGCAAGAATTATTGGGTGATGACGAGACGCCCGGAAAAATACGCCAATGCCATCAAGGCACCTTATTTTTTGATGAAATCGGTGACTTACCGCTGCACTTACAAAGCCATTTATTGCATTTATTGCAAGAGGGGATGCTCGACATCAGTCATGACAAATACAATCGTGATTTGGATGTGCGTGTTATCGCCTCAACCCATATGGATTTAGAGAAACGGGTCGCTGAAGGATTGTTCCGCGAAGATCTGTATTATCGGCTGAATGTGTTGCGTATTAACATGCCGTCGTTGAAAGATAGACAAGCTGATGTCATCGACTTAGCCGACTATTTTCTGCTCAAGTTTGCCCGTCAATATAATACCCAAGCGCGAACGTTTTCAGATGAAGCCAAGAGTGTATTAAGCGCCTATTCATGGCCGGGGAACGTGCGGGAGTTGATCAATCAAGTCAAACGGGCCGTGCTTCTTGCCGATCACTTGGTCATCGAAGCGGAACATCTCGATTTACCTCGCCAAGGGGACTACAAACAAAGTCTGCGCAAAATACGCGAAGAGTCAGAGCGCGATGCATTGATTGCGGTACTCGAGTCGAACAAAGGGCAGGTGTCGGCAGCGGCGAGAGAGTTGGGCGTGTCGCGAGCTACCATGTATCGCTTGCTCAACAAACATAACTTGATCCCCACCCCTCGCACATTTCGTCAATAAAGAGATTGGGTTGGGCTGCTTCCGTGCAGCCTGACCATTACGCTTGGGGCGAATGGGAAGGGATCGGAAAGATTTGATCATAGACCCAGTTATAAWCAAAGGCGTAAAACAAGTAGAACACAACCATACCTAAATCCATCACCACGGCTTGCCAAAGGGTCATCGAGAGCCACCACATAATAAACGGAATGGTGACCACCAAAAGCCCAGCTTCAAACAGCACGGCGTGCAGGATTCGGATTGGTAGGGTTTTGAGGACACTGCCTCGCATCGCGAGCATGGCTCTATCAAACAGGATGTTATACACATAGTTCCAACCCGTCGCGATCACAGAAAACAGCACGCCCATCACCCCCAAGTGGCCGATATCAGCCCCCAATATCAAATTGAGCCCGAATACCACTAGAATTAGGCCTATTAATTCAAAGCCAATGGCATGGCGCCAGCGGTCGGCTTTTGTTCGCATTACAACCTCACACAACCCAATCAATTTACGTTATTCGCGATCGATAGTGGCGACGCTAGGGAGAAGACACCGTTTCGTCCACTATCGAGCTTCTGAACTATTGTATAGATAAAATCGATGTATCTAAGTTATTAACTATCGTATAAATAGATAGATGATAATTCTCGGGAGAGCTTGATGGCGTTTTCATTGGATCAATTAGCCGCGTTTGTGACGACAGCACAGACTGGCTCATTTTCTGCGGCGGCGAGAAAGCTGGGTAAAGCACAATCTGTGGTCAGCACCGCGGTCGCGAATCTCGAGATTGATTGGGCGGTGACGTTATTCGACCGTCAAGGGCGCTACCCGGTGCTGACAGAGCAAGGTGAGGCACTGCTGGGTAAAGCGAAACGAATTTTAACCGAAATGCAGCGTCTTCAAGCCAGCGCAGATGCGTTTGCAACCGGTGTCGAAACCCGCCTCACCATTGCTGCAGAGTCTGCCGCGATCTCGCCCAGTATTGCTGCGCGTCTGGCGGCGTTTGAACAGCAGTTTCCACAGGTCGAAATTGAAATTCTCACCGCCGCTTATGTGGATGTGATTAGCTTACTTGAGCAAGGGCGCGCGCAATTAGGGCTGCTGGTGCAGGAGCAACAGCTGCCGACCGCCTTTGAATTTTATAACCTTGAGATGATGCGCATGTGCGCGGTTTGCAGTGCTCAACATCCACTCGCGCGGTTAACGCACTTTGATTGGCCTGAAATTGTGAAGCATCGCCAAATTGTGGTGGCCGGACGAGATAGGCACGCGGCGCCGCGTTGGCAATATGCAGACAGCGCATGGCGAACAGAAAACTTGAGTGTGGCATTGCGTTTGGTTGAGGCGGGGATTGGTTGGGCGGAGCTACCCTTCTCATTGGTGGAAACGGCGGTTCAACAAGGTGAGTTAGTGATTTTGCCTTCCGATCTTGCACAAGATAGCTGGGAACTTTTTGTCGATTTGGTTTGGTTGCCTCAGCAGGCTATGGGGATAGCCCTACAAGCGTTGCGCCAACAGCTTATTGCCTCAAAGGTCAACTTATCGCCCGTTCAATGAGTTTAAGGCTCGAAGGGGATGAAAGCGACAGCTGATGCTGAGATAGGAACAGAATAATTATCTATTTATGTCACAGCCTTGTTAACCAGAGCAGTGCAAATACAAGGTTGCTAAAAACGACAGCAGAGTATTGCGTTAAATTTGCACAATTTTCGAATAAGTTATTGAATATAATGACGTGATGTTGAACAATAAACCCTCAAGTCACGCAGATTCATGTGTATTTAGGAGGCAACATGACATACATACCGAGCCAAAAACAGGGTGTCATCTTTGCCTCAGCGATGGGTCGTGCCAATCATTGCGCACGAGATACCCGCTTATACATCTGACTCTGCGACCAATTGTAACTGGCCGCGGGCATAATGCGGCCAGATTGCAGTCCCACTACGTATTGTGCCTGTGGCCTCCTTTAACCAACAAGGAGAGCCAACATGACTCAACTATCTTTATACCCATTAGCGCAAGTTGTTGTTCGTATCGATACACTTCGTCGGCGTCGTACCAACGCGAACCGCTATCGAATTGCCAATGTTGCATTGAACCGTCATTTGCAGCGTGATCTTGCTATCACCGCCGACTTTCAAGATGGGTTGCCTGTGAGTACACATTTCGCGGCAAAACGCTATCTTGTGACATGGCGACGACGATGGCGGTGGCTGTAATGGGTCCCAGAAAGCGGCGTTTGAGAGCAAACGCCGCCCTATCTAATCATCCTCTCCGCGGCAGCCTATAAGGCTGCCGTTTCTGGTTTAAGGGCATGGGTTTGGATAGCGAGTAGCGATATCGTCAATCCCCGCGAGGACGTCTTCACTGAGGGTAATATCGAGGCTGTCGATATTGCTTTCTAGCTGTTTTAGGGTGGTTGCGCCAATAATATTGGAGGCAACGAAAGGGCGAGAGTTGACAAAGGCGAGCGCCATTTGCGCCGGATCTAAGCCGTGCGCTCGGGCTAACTCAACGTATTCCTGCGTCGCTTTTTGTCCCGCCTCAGTAAAATAGCGGGAAAAACGCTGATGTAAGGTACAACGCGCACCAGAGGGACGCGCGCCGCCCAAATACTTCCCGCTGAGTGCCCCGAAGGCAAGGGGGGAGTAGGCAAGTAGCTCGACGCCTTCGTGATGACTGATTTCAGACAGGCCGACTTCAAAGCTACGGTTAAGTAAATTATAGGGATTTTGGATCGATACAATCCGCGTCAGGCTGTGTTTCTCGGCTAAGTGCAAATAGCTCATCACGCCCCAAGGCGTTTCATTGGACACCCCGACGTAGCGAATTTTACCGGCTTTCACCAGATCATTTAACGCATCCAGGGTATCTAGCAAGGTGACGCCGGAGTGCTCGTCTTGATACGGATAGTTCAATTTGCCAAAACAGTTATTGTGACGCTGTGGCCAGTGCACCTGATACAAATCGATGTAATCAGTTTTTAAGCGCGATAAGCTGTCTTCAACCGCTTGATGAATATGACGACGATTGAGGGACATATCCTCACGGATGTAAGGAACATTGCGTGGGCCTGCGACCTTAGTCGCTAAAATCACACGATCACGTTTCCCCGACTTTTCTAACCAGCTACCGATATACGCCTCAGTGCGGCCTTGCGTGGCTTGGCTGGGCGGAACCGGATACATTTCGGCGGTATCGATAAAATTAACGCCGCGCTCGAAGGCAAAATCCAATTGCGCATGAGCATCGGCTTCGGTGTTTTGCTCACCGAAGGTCATGGTGCCCAAGCACACTTTACTGACATCTAAGGTGGAATGGGGYAGGCGGTGGTATTGCATCCTGTCTCCTTGTCTGCAATCGACCTATGGCATTCCATAGTAGAGAATTTTATTGCGAAGCAAAAGCATTGTGTGCCTTGCTTGACAGTTTCTCAGATCCTGCTCTTAACTGATAAAGATCATAATGAGGAGAGCATCATGAACTATGGACAACTTAAGGCATGGATGCGCGCCGACCCGCGCTCTTGCCCCCAGTGTTATGTGATGGCCCACGCCGGTGGTGCGAAATATTCCGTTGAAGTGGAGGTGAAACACCACCTCGAACCTTTGCGTGACGATGCTACTGGTGAAGTGATGCAGTTTGATAATGTGGGTCAAGTGGGAGACCGCTTAAAGGCGCTGGGGATTGAACAAGGTGTGTTGCGCTTGTTCGACCCCTACGACGAGTTTGCCACCGGTGATCAACCGCCCTGCAAAGAGGATATGCCGATACGCTTTTAAGCCGTTCGGTCAGCTGACGAAAAATCGGCTTAGAATATGATGGGTGAACTGGGTGCGCAGATAAAAGCCACGCGGTAGGGTTTTGATCGGTTCGCCCTTTGCCCCAAACGCATCGGTAAGTGCATGGCTGTTAGCGGCTTTAGGGCGCAGCTGTAAATACTGGCCGTGACGCGCGGTAATATCATTCACCCGTCCTAAGGCAATCAAATCCATCAGCTCTTCCCAATCGGCACGCAGCTGCGCGTCTTCTTCTCGACTGGGTGACCAGAGCAGGGGAGTGCCTATGCGTCGCTCTGCGAGTGGGATGGTGCGTTCTCCTTCAACGGGAACCCAAAGGACACGGGAGAGTTTGTGTCGAACATGGCTGTGCTCCCACTGTACACCACTAATACCTGTCAAAGGCGCAACACATACAAAGGTGGTTTCGAGTGGTTTGCCATGCGCGTTTACGGGGATCGTTTTTAGCTCAATCCCTAAATGAGCAAAGTCTTGCTCGGGTTTACTTCCTGCCGTCGCGCCCAAGCAGGTTTCTAGCAACATGCCTACCCAGCCTTTTTCTCGGCTCAGATCGGCCGGACAGACGATCCCATGCTCTTGGCTGACTTCCCCTAGCGTGAAACCGGCTAAATCAGCGGCACGCTGCATGAGTTCTGATTCGGACTGTGGTGACTGCATACGGATAGCTTTTCGGCAACGGATAATGTTTGGCACAAGATGACCGGCATTATCGTTAAGCGTCGAGCAAGGCGCAAGGATCCTCATGGTGAAGATCTATCTGGCGTTGCTTTAGTTATCCACAGAAAGATAAGTGTTGCGTATAAGATTCACGACCATGATCATATATAC
>NZ_MUFL01000025.1:0-43524 GCF_001995355.1 Salinivibrio sp. PR919
AAATCTTTTTGTCTATTCTCAACGAGTGCCCACACAGATTGCATAGGTCAAATTGTTAAAGAGCGTTGACTTGCGAAGCGTTGCTTCGCTCGGTCAGGGCTGCGTATATTACTCGCCTTGCCGATGAAGTCAAGAAGAAATTTTATCTTTTTGTTGATGCCAGCCGGCGAAAACAAAACTTCTTTTTGACTCCCCTAACGCGTTGCCGGCGTTAAGTAGGTGGGCTATCTTAATCATTTAAAAACTGACGTCAAGCGTTTATTTTTATTTGATTTTTTGCCCCGACATGGCCGCTGAGCGCTTGCCCTGTGTGCCGTGTCGATGGAGGCGCATTATAGGGAAGCTGATCAGATTGGCAACCCCTTTTTAGTGGTTTTTTAGAAAAAAACTGTCACTCGCTGTTTTTTTGCTCGCTAGGGTGTAAAACTGGTACCAAAGTCAGCGTTATCTGACATTGTATAGCGATATAAAGAGGGATTTGTGATGGCAAAACAGCTGCGCGCTTATAAAGGCATGACGCCTCAGCTGGGCGAACGCGTCTATATTGATGAATCCAGTGTATTGGCTGGCGATATTACGCTAGGCGATGATGTGAGTATTTGGCCGCTGGTGGCGGCACGTGGTGACGTGAACCATATCCAGATTGGCGCACGGACCAATGTGCAAGATGGCTCAGTCCTTCATGTCACCCATAAAAATGCCGAAAACCCACAAGGTTACCCGCTGATCATCGGTGAAGAAGTGACAATCGGCCACAAAGTCATGTTACACGGCTGCCGGATTGGCAACCGAGTTCTAGTGGGAATGGGGACGATTATTCTTGATGACGCTGTGATTGAAGATGAAGTGCTAATTGGCGCTGGCAGTTTAGTCCCGCCGGGAAAACGCTTAGAGAGCGGCTACCTGTATGTTGGCTCACCGGTCAAACAGGTTCGCCCCCTCACTGACAAAGAGCGTGCCTATTTTGCACGCTCAGCGCAAAACTATGTCGACACTAAAGACATCTACCGCTGCGAGCACTAGATCACCAAGCTGCCATCGGGTTCAAACGCTTCTGATTCGATGGCTGCTTCCATTTGCTCTTCAATATCAAACCAAACCTGTTCGACAATCGCCTGCGCATTATCCGAGTCTACCGCACAGCCGGCGAGCGCAGATAAGGTGGTAAAGCGGACAGCGCATGTTAACAACGCACCATTAAGTTGGCCGTAGAAACAAACACGCGCCTTTACGGTATCGACCTGCGCTTCGTCCGCAGCCAGAATAAGGGATTGATTCATCGACTGAGTGCCTCTCTTAACTGCTCGCGCACACGTTCGGTTTGTGGCCGACAGCCACGCCATATAGCAAAGCTTTCCGCCGCTTGTTCCACCAGCATGCCCAAGCCGTCTAAACATCGCCCTGCTCCTTGGCGTTGCGCCCATTGGTTGCTGGTTGTACAGCCAGCTTGATACACCATGTCATAGACAGTGGTCGCTGGGCCAATCGCTCCTTGCGGGAGAGGGGGATGGCTTTGATGTAAGCTTGCCGAGGTCGCATTAATGATCACATCAACCGGCGCCGCCATAGTTTTATCCACGGCATGACAGGCGATCGGTCCGGCCTCACCAAATGCAGCGGCTAATTGCTGGGCTTTTTGCTCGGTGCGATTCACTATCATCAGCAATGCTGGCTCTTGCTCCAGTAAAGGAAGCAACACACCCCTTGCTGCACCGCCTGCTCCCACAACCATAATGCGCTTATCGCGCAGTGCCACATGGTGGTAGTGTAAGTCAGTTACCAAACCTGCCCCGTCCGTATTATCACCCAGTAGGGAACCATCGCTTTGCTTAACCAGCGTATTCACGGCACCGGCGCGGCGGGCACGCTCTGTCAGTGTATCAGCCCATTCATACGCTTGCTGTTTAAAAGGCACGGTCACATTGGCGCCACACCCTCCTTGCGCAAARAACGCCTGCATGGTGGTCACAAAGCCTTCAAGCGGCGCCTCAATGGCTTGATAGTCGATGTCTTGTTGGGTTTGCGTCGCAAATGCGGCGTGGATCTGCGGCGACTTACTGTGGCCAATCGGGTGGCCTACCACGCAATAACGATCGGTCATCCGTTACCACTCCCTCGGTTTAAGATAGTCGCGATAGAGTCTCGCTTCCGGCGCGTCTTCATCGGGTGACCAATTATATTCCCAACGTGCCATCGGCGGCATCGACATCAGGATAGATTCGGTACGCCCACCACTTTGTAAGCCAAATAGCGTACCTCTGTCATACACCAAGTTAAATTCGACATAGCGTCCGCGGCGGTAAAGCTGGAAATCTCGCTCACGCTCACCATAGGGCGTTGCCTTGCGGCGCTGTACAATCGGCAGGTAAGCATCGATAAAACCTTTTCCAACCGCTTGGGTGTAGGCAAAGCACTGCTCGAATGGCCACTGGTTCAAATCATCAAAGAAAAGCCCGCCGACGCCACGGGTTTCATCGCGATGGGGCAGATAAAAATAGCGATCGCACCATGCTTTGTGATCAGCGTACACGCTATCACCGAAGGGCGCGCACAAGGCTTTGGCGGTCTCATGCCAATGCTGGCAGTCTTCCTCGAACGGATAGAAAGGCGTGAGGTCAAAGCCACCGCCAAACCACCACACAGGATCGGCGCCTTCCTTTTCAGCAATGAAAAACCGCACGTTCGCATGCGAGGTCGGCACGTACGGGTTGTGAGGGTGGATCACTAACGACACCCCCATGGCCTCAAAGCAGCGCCCGGCGAGCTCTGGGCGATGCGCGGTCGCCGAGGCAGGCATTTGATCGCCAAATACGTGCGAGAAGTTCACTCCCGCTTGCTCAAATACTTGGCCCTGACGCAGGACGCGACTGCGACCACCGCCCCCTTTCTCACGCTCCCACGCATCTTCAATAAAATGCGCTTGACCATCTTCTTGCGCAAGCTGTTGGCAAATATCATCTTGAAGTTGGAGGAAAAAAGCCTTCACGGCTTGCTTATCAATTGTCGACTGACCGTGTGCCACGCTCACATCCTTTGTTACTGAGACTATGTGCTTACTTTACCTGATCCAAGCACTGGGATCTTGACGGAATTTCATCCCCCACCGCTTACGCAAACGTTTTCCTTGCGATGAAATCTGGGTATAATTCGCGTCACGCTCAGCTTATCTTATTCACGCTTGTCATCAAGAAGGACGTATTATGACTGTCGGTATCATCATGGGCTCGCAATCCGATTGGCCTACCATGACACATGCAGCGGCTATGTTGGATCACTTTGCCATCCCTTACGAAACCCGTATTGTCTCTGCCCATCGCACACCACAGTTACTTGCCGACTACGCCCAACAAGCGGCCGAGCGCGGGATTAAAGTGATTATTGCCGGCGCTGGGGGGGCCGCCCATTTGCCTGGGATGACCGCCGCACACACCAGCCTGCCGGTGCTCGGCGTGCCGGTCCAGTCAAAAGCGTTAAAGGGCATGGACTCATTGCTTTCTATTGCTCAAATGCCCAAGGGCGTGGCAGTGGGCACGCTCGCCATTGGTGACGCAGGCGCCGCGAATGCAGGCCTCCTTGCCGCACAAATTCTCGCAACGGCCGACCCTGACTTGATGGCAAAAGTGGATGCGTTTCGCCAAGCGCAAACTGAAGCCGTTCTCGCTCAACCCAATCCACAAGGGTAAGGCCATGAATATTCTGGTGTTAGGTGCGGGACAACTGGCCCGGATGATGGCCTTGGCCGGCGCACCGCTCAATCTTATCGTCAGCGCCTATGATGTGCGTAGTGGCGACATTATTCACCCACTGACGCTGCAACCACTAGGGCACGGCCTCAATACGGCTATCGCCGGCGCAGATATTATCACCGCGGAATTTGAGCATATCCCCGCTGATATCTTGCACCAATGCGAGCAAAGCGGGAAGTTACGCCCCAGTGCTCAGGCGATTCTAACCGGTGGCGACCGCCAAATTGAAAAAGCCCTGCTGATGCAAGCAGGTGTCGCCAATGCGCCATACCGAGTGGTGTATACACAGGCCGATTTAGAAAAGGCGGTCGACGCACTGGGGGCCCCCTTGGTCCTCAAAAGCACCTTGGATGGTTATGACGGCAAAGGACAGTGGCGCTATCGTGACGGCGATGATCTTCACGCATTATGGGCCGAGCTCGACGCCTTTCTCACCGCGCCAGAGCAACGCGATGGCCAAGCCATCATTGCCGAAGCCATGATCCCTTTTGACCGAGAAGTGTCACTGATTGGTGTGCGTGGCGCGAATGGTGAATTTGCCAGTTATAGCCTGACCCAAAACCACCACCATGATGGGATATTAACCTTGTCTGTGGTGCGCCCGGATGAGCATGCCTTGCAAACACAGGCGGCGGACATGTTGGAAAAGATTGCCAGCGCGCTTAACTATGTGGGGGTACTCGCGGTGGAATTCTTTGATGTGGACGGCAGCTTGCTGGTGAACGAGATAGCGCCTCGGGTGCACAACTCCGGTCACTGGACACAGCAAGGTAGCGCGTGTTGCCAATTTGAAAACCACCTGCGCGCGGTCAGCGGCTTACCCCTTGGCCCGACCGATTTAATCCAGCCAACGGCGATGATTAATATCTTAGGCCAAGGCAGTGTCCCGCTTGCGACCTATCGTGATGCCCATGTGCATTGGTACAACAAAACGCCTCGTCCGGGGCGTAAAGTGGGTCATATTAATGTCACGGCCACATCGAACGCGGCGCTTGCCACCAAGTTAGCCAGTCTCGCCAGCTACCTCCCCGATGATGCTTTTCACGGTTTGAAATCGGCGGCATTAGCTCTCGCCGCGCAAACCGATTAGCCTTCGCTCTCCGATTCTGCAGCCGATTCACCTTGAATCGCGCTGCAGGGTTTATCGGCACATTGATGCACCGTCTTGCCGCCTTTCTTGCGTTCCACCAGCAGCGCAAAGCCACATTGCTCGCAGGTGCCGGCTATCGGTTGTGCGTTTACCGCAAAATGACACTTCGGGTATTGGTCACAGGCAAAAAAGCGCTTGCCGTAACGCGAGGTGCGCTCCACCAGCTCACCTTTGTGGCAGGCAGGGCAAGTGAGGGTAGTATGATCCGGTTCATCCGGTTTTTCGATATGCGTACATTGCGGGAACTGATCACAGCCAATAAACATACCGAATCGACCTTGACGTAACACCAATTCTCCCTGATGACACGCCGGACAAGCCACGCCAAGGGCTTTTACTACATGGCCATCGCCATGATGTAACGCTTTGGTATAGTGGCAGTCTGGGTAGGCCGTACAGGCCAGAAACGGGCCTCGTTTGCCCGATTTAAACGCAAGAGCGCTGCCACATTCCGGGCAGCGCTCGTGGGTATTCGGGGTGTTATCTTTACTCATTCACACCTTTTACTGTCATTGATAAGCGTTAATGCACGTATCCCTCTTGTGCGTCGTACAGCATTTCTTCCATCTGTGTATACGCACGTTCGTTACCAGGCACGTTAAACAGCACCATCAAAATAACCCATTTTAGATCATCAAGACCAAATTCTTGGGTCTCGAGTTCCATCACCCGATCGATGACCATTTCACGCGTTTCCGGTGAAAGCACCCCAGCCTGCTCCAAGAATAAGAGGAAGCCTCGGCTTTCTTGGTCAATAAAGCGCGTTTCTTGCTCGGTATAGATTCGGATCGAGCTTTGGGCACTGCCTGATAGGTAAGGCTGTTTATCCGCATTTTGCAACTGTGCCAGCTTTTCAAGCCAGTTCAGGGCTTTATATATATCGTCTTGATGAAAACCCGCGCGGGACAATTCATCTGCTAACTCGTCCTGATCGATCATCACTTCCACATCGCTATGGATGTAGGTTTCGAACAGGTACATAAGAATGTCCATCATGGCTAGCCCCTCCTCGTTCTGACATAGCCACCGGGTACTGCTGCTACAAGCCCCTGGAGTTCTAAGTCTAACAACTGCATCATGATTTCGTGAACCGGTTGGTTGCAGCGCTCAGCCAGTACGTCGACACACGTCGCTTTAGTACCTACGTTAGCCAACAGCTCAGGAAATGGCAATCCTTCATGTGTATCTAACTTAGGCGCGTCACTAAATAATTCGGTTTGTTGACACGCGGCGAAGCTTATCAGGCTATCAATTTCATGCAAGATATCATCGACACAGTCTGTGAGTGTGGCCCCTTGTTTAATCAATTGGTGGCATCCACGCGACTGGACTTGGTCAATGGGCCCAGGAATCGCAAACACATCACGATTTTGCTCAAGTGCATAACGTGCCGTGATCAGCGATCCACTTTGTGGCGCGGCCTCTACCACTAATACGCCTGCCGACAAGCCACTGATCAACCGGTTGCGCCGCGGAAAGTGTTCGGCTCTTGGCGGTGCCTCTGGCCAGAACTCTGAAACCAGTGCGCCCTGTGCTTCAATCCGCTCGGCCAATGCGCGATGTCGTGCAGGATACACATTGGCAAGCCCGCTTCCTAGCACCGCCAATGTCTTACCGTGACCTTCAAGAGCACCTTTGTGTGCTCGGCCATCGATACCGAGCGCAAGCCCACTGGTAATCGCAACACCATGCTCAACCAGTTGTTTAGCAAATTGATACGCCGTTTCTAAGCCTTGCGGGGTCGCGTGACGACTGCCCACCATCGCCAATTGAGGCATCGCCAAGCAAGCCAGATCGCCTTGCACATACAAGAGCAAAGGCGGCCGTGCGATTTCTCGGAGTAATGCAGGGTAAGCTGGGTGGTCAAAGCCAATCAGGTGACAATGCTCTTGCCTCGCCCACTCAAGGCTACGCTCAATCATGGCATGATTGGGATGCGTGATAGCCTGACATTGCTCAGCGGTTAAACCAACCGCGGCAAGATCATGAGCAGTTTGCTCACTCAACGCATCGATGGGCACTTTGGCCAACAGCGCGCGTCGCTGCGAAACGCGCAACCGCGGCACTTGGGTCAGTATCAACCACCCTCGCAGGGATTTATCGCGCATAGGCCAGTTGAGGGGACGGTGGCACCGCATGCATGCCGGCTTTAATTGGCTGACGCGCTTGGGTGATCACCGCCAAACTGACCCACGGATAAGCCCGAACCACCATGGTTTGTCCCACCGTCACATCAGGCAAGGCGGTCATCGGCTGCGCAGTACTGTCACTGGCGTTTTGATAGCGATACTCACCAGGGCCATTTAATACGTTGGCACCAGCTTCAGTGACAGTAAACATTTGCCCGGCTGTCACGCCATCATTGGCGCCTTTATCAAGTACCACAAGCTGACCRTTCGCGACATACTCACTGCCATACAGATGCCCCAATAATGTGGCATCAGTTTGAGCCGCTTGGGGCCAAAAGCGCGGATGCGTGTTCTCGGGTAAAGGTAACAAGACATCATTGGGGCGCACTTCTTGCACTACCCGAGTCAATGTCATCACACTGCGCCCTTCACTTCTCGCACGGATGCGTCCATCAGCCACATGTTTTAAGCTCACCATCGCGGTAGGTTCGGCGCTAGCCTCTGACGTCGCAGGGCGTAAAAAGGTTTTCTCAACCCGAAACACTTGCCAATCCTTAGCACTCAGCGACGCATCCACATACAGGGTATCGTGCACTGACAGATATTGACGCCCATCCGCCGAGCCAAGGACGCGAGGCAGCGCCACCAAACGCGCTTTTTCAACCAGCATGTCCTGCTGTAAGTACGGCAGCAGCATAGGATCGACACTGCTCAGCGCTGGCGTCTTAGGCGAACCTCCCTTTGCTGCAATCGCACGCCTAGGCTTATAGCTAACGGTCGGTTTCCCCGCTTGCCATGTGAGGGTGAGCACATCGCCGGGATAAATAAGATTGGGATCTTTTATGGTCGGATTTGCGTACCACACTTCAGGCCATTGCCAAGGGTTATCGAAAAAGGTAGCGGCGATATCCCACAGGGTATCCCCTCGTTCAACCACATATCGCTGACTCTCGGCAGAGCTGGCTGCCAGTACTGGTAGCGCGATAGCCAATAGCCCAGCGGCGGCGAGATTGAATAGCTTTCTTGTCATCAATGTCTTCCTCACCAGACGGATGATGCTGATGCTGTCAATTGGCTGTCAAAATGTCTAGAATTAACCCAATTACCCCGTGCCGCTTTCGGCACAGTTCAATTTTTATGAGACGTTATGGCTTTATTGAACGTATTAACATTCCCAGATGAGCGTCTTCGCACCGTCGCCAAGCCGGTCGAAGCAGTGACGCCTGAGATCCAAAAAATGGTCGACGACATGCTCGAGACCATGTACGACGAAGACGGTATTGGTCTCGCCGCGACTCAGGTGGATTTTCACCAACGTATCGTGGTGATCGATATATCTGAAACCCGTGATGACCCTATGGTGTTAATTAACCCAGAGATCATCGAAAAACGTGGCGAAGACGGTATCGAAGAAGGCTGCCTGTCCGTACCGGGTTCCCGTGCCTTAGTGCCACGTGCTGCCGAAGTGACTGTGAAAGCGTTAGACCGCGACGGCAATCCATATCAGTTTGATGCTGACGACCTGTTGGCCATTTGTGTCCAGCATGAGCTTGACCATTTAGAAGGTAAGCTGTTTGTTGACTACCTCTCGCCATTGAAGCGTCAACGCATCAAGCAGAAGATGGAAAAAATCAAACGCGCTAACCAAAAAGCAAGCTGAGGTCACTTTGAGTACACCGCTGCGTATTGTATTTGCGGGCACGCCGGATTTTGCCGCGCGCCATTTGCAAGCCCTGCTCAACAGCGAGCATGAGGTGATTGCGGTTTATAGCCGCGAAGATAAACCGGCAGGCCGAGGCAAGAAGCTCACGGCAAGCCCAGTGAAAAAGCTCGCGCTTGAGCATAACTTACCCGTGTATCAACCCCGCACGCTGCGTGATGAACAAGCGCAAGCGGAACTGGCAGCCTTAAACGCTGACGTGATGGTCGTGGTCGCTTACGGGCTGATCCTGCCCAAAGCGGTATTGGATACACCGCGATTGGGCTGTGTGAATGTCCACGGCTCTATTTTGCCACGTTGGCGCGGCGCCGCGCCAATTGAGCGTGCCGTGTGGGCGGGCGATACCGAAACCGGTGTCACCATCATGCAGATGGACGAAGGCCTTGATACCGGCGATATGCTAAAAATCGCCACGCTGCCTATCGAAGAAACCGATACCAGTGCCAGCTTGTATACGCGTTTGGCAGAATTGGGGCCCCAAGCCTTGATTGATTGTCTCAATGACATGGCCAACGGCATTATTCTTGCCGAGCCACAAAACGATGCCAAAGCCAACTATGCCGAGAAGCTGACCAAGCAAGAAGCCAAAATTGATTGGACACAAGATGCTGCGTTTATCGGACGCTGCATTCGCGCCTTTAATCCACGTCCAGTCAGCTACTTCACCTTGGGAGAGCAAAATATCAAAGTCTGGCAGGCCAATGTGCTCGACATTGATGTCGACGCCACACCTGGCACAGTGATCAATACCGACAAGCACGGTATTCAGGTTGCTACCGGCAAAGGTGTACTCCAGCTAACACAGCTTCAGCCTCCCGGTAAAAAAGCTATGCAAGCCCATGAGCTGCTCAACGCGCGCCGTGAATGGTTTGAGATTGGTACACAGCTATAATGAACACGGTTTCCCGTGTCATCGTCATTCAAAGGCCAGTCCACTGGCCTTTTTTATTGGTTAACGCCCCTTGGTGGCATACTACTCGCCACTTGGCTGCAATGTAGGTAACAGCATGAATGTAAGAGCCGCGGCTGCCCGCGTTCTGTATCAAGTTGTCGATCAGGGTCAGTCCCTGTCACAACAACTGCCTTTAGCCCAGCAACGCATCGCACCGCGTGACGCGGCCTTATTACAAGAGATGTGTTATGGCACCTTACGTTGGTTGCCACGCCTTGAGCAAATCGTGCAATCCTTGATGGATAAGCCACTGAAAGGCAAACAACGTGTCTTCCATCACCTCATTCTGGTCGGCTTGTATCAATTAGGTTATATGCGCATCCCAGCGCATGCAGCAGTGGCTGAAACCGTGAACGCCACCCAAACACTCAAGCGCCCTCAACTTCGTGGGTTGATCAATGCCATCTTGCGTCAATATCAACGCGAGCAAACCGCGTTAGATGAAGCCAGTACCGCCAATGCCGCCGGCGAGTTTTGCCACCCCAGTTGGCTACTCAAGCGGTTACAAGAAGCCTATCCCGAGCAATGGCAAGCAATTGTCGCAGCCAACCATCAAAAAGCGCCCATGTGGCTGCGGGTTAATCGTCAGTACCATCGCCCTGATACCTATCTTGCACTACTCAAAGAAGCGGGCATTGATGGGGAGTGCCTCGTTGAAGCAGGTGATGCAATCAAATTGACCAAGCCGTGCGATGTCTCGCGCTTACCGGGGTTTGACCAAGGTTGGGTATCCGTTCAAGACGCCGCAGCCCAACTCGCCATCGACTACCTGACTCCGCAAGCAGACGAGACGATTCTTGATTGCTGTGCGGCACCGGGCGGAAAAACCTGCCACATCTTAGAGCACCAACCGAGCGCCCATGTCACCGCGATTGACGCCGATGCGCAAAGATTGAGCCGCGTCAAAGAGAACCTTGCTCGACTGGGGCTTAATGCCACGGTGAAACAAGCCGATGCTCGCGAACCCAGCGCTTGGCATTCAGGTCCCGCATTTGACCGTATTTTGCTTGATGCACCCTGTTCGGCAACCGGTGTGATCCGTCGCCACCCCGACATCAAATGGTTACGCCGTGATAGCGACATTGCCGCCCTCGTCACGCTCCAAGCGGCAATCTTGGATGCAATGTGGCAGCAGCTTAAGCCGGGCGGTACCCTTGTGTATGCAACCTGTTCTGTTTTACCCGATGAAAATCGCCATCAAATCCGTGATTTTCTCGCCCGTACACCTGATGCCAACTTGCGCACCGGCTCGTCAGAGGTGCCGGGACGTCAGATTTTACCCGGCGAGCAAGACATGGACGGCTTTTACTACGCATGCTTGGAAAAGTCACTGACCTAAGTGCCAAGCAGGGAGAGTTAATAACATGAAAATCATCATCTTGGGCGCCGGACAAGTCGGCGGCACCTTGGCAGAAAACTTGGTGGGTGAAAACAACGACATCACCATTGTCGATTGTGCGCCTGAACGACTGCGTGACTTGCAAGACAAATACGATCTGCGCGTGGTGCAAGGCTATGCCAGTCATCCCTCAACGCTGCAAGAAGCTGGCGCACAAGATGCTGATATGTTGGTTGCGGTCACCAATTCTGACGAGACCAATATGATTGCTTGTCAGGTTGCGTATACCCGATTTAATACACCTAATCGTGTCGCCCGGATCCGCAGCCCAGAGTACTTGGCAGTCAAAGATCAGCTGTTTAATCGCGAGGCCTGTCCGGTCGATCATTTAATTGCGCCCGAAGAGCTCGTCACCCGCTACATTCGCCGCCTCATTGAATATCCCGGGGCGCTGCAGGTGGTCGGTTTTGCCGATAACAAAGTGGGCTTAGTCGCCGTCAAAGCGTATTACGGCGGCCCGCTTGTCGGAAAGGCTTTGTCGGCGCTGCGAGAGCATATGCCGCACGTCGATACCCGTGTTGCCGCTATCTTCCGTCGCGATCGCCCCATTCGCCCGCAAGGCACCACCATTATCGAAGCCGATGACGAAGTGTTCTTTGTCGCCGCCAGTAACCACATTCGCTCCGTAATGAGTGAATTGCAACGCCTCGAAAAACCCTACAAACGGATCATGATTGTCGGGGGCGGGAATATCGGGGCAGGCCTAGCCATGGCACTTGAACGCCAATACAGCGTTAAGCTTATCGAGCGCGATCCTGCCCGAGCCGAACACCTCTCTGAGTTGCTGGAAGATACCACGGTATTTTGTGGCGATGCCTCCGATCAAGAGCTGTTGAGCGAAGAGCACATTGACCAAATCGATGTCTTTATCGCGGTGACCAACGAAGATGAAGCAAACATCATGTCTGCCATGTTGGCCAAACGCCTTGGGGCAAAGAAAGTCATGGTGCTGATTCAACGCGGTGCGTATGTCGACTTGGTACAAGGCGGCGCGATCGATATTGCCATCTCGCCTCAACAAGCGACTATCTCTGCCCTGCTAACCCATGTGCGTCGTGGTGACATCGTCAATGTGTCATCGCTACGGCGTGGCGCGGCCGAAGCCATCGAGGCCATCGCTCATGGTGATTCTGCAACATCCAAAGTCGTGGGCCGTGAGATTGGCGATATCAAACTGCCCCCCGGCACCACCATCGGGGCAGTGGTACGTGGCGAAGAAGTCTTGATTGCACACGATAAAACCGTGATCCAACAAGACGATCATGTGGTGATGTTCTTGGTCGATAAAAAATACATTCCAGACGTAGAGCGCCTGTTCCAGCCCAGTCCTTTCTTTCTCTAAATCAATGTCCTGTAGGCCAATCTGGCCTACAGGCACACACTTTTGGCTCGCGCACTGCCAGCACCCTAAATTTGGGTATACACTGATAATAACGTGTTTTTTCGGCCCCCGACCGGACAGGGAGTATCAACGTAGCCATGTCGGATGATCAGTTTCAACAATCGACCGGTTTTCTAAAGAAAGCCGTGCCGTTAATGATGAAATACAAGGTGCCCACCACCCCTACCAACTACGCATTGTGGTACACCTATGTCGCGGATACCGATCCTCAACTCAATGCGGATGTAGACGACACGCTCACGCATCATGGCACCTGCAGTCCGCTGCAAAGCGACATGCTCTACCAAAAACACGTCGCCGATAAACACAGCCAAGACATGAGCGCTCTCAAGCAAAGCCTCGAGTCGATGATGACCGAGATGAGCCACTCGATGTCGGATACGTTGCAAGACACCGATGCCTTCCAGAGTGTGTTAGATCGTACCTTCGAACAGCTTGCGCGGGTGGAAGAGGAAGGCTTGTCTATCGATGAGACCATCGCGGTCGTGCGTAACGTGGTTAAAGACTCGCACTCTCTCACCCAGTCAACCCGCTACTTCAAGCACCAGCTCAGTGATGCGCAGCAAGAGATCTCTCAGCTCAAACAGACGCTGGCAGAAATGACAGAGCAAGCCACGCATGATGGCTTAACCGGCCTATTAAACCGCCGTGCCTTCGACCGAGAACTCACCGCCTATATCGACAGCAATCTCACGCCGCCTTTTTGCCTCGCCATGATTGACCTTGACCACTTTAAAAAGCTCAACGACACCTATGGCCATGTGATTGGCGATACCGTGCTAAAACAAGTGGCCAAGCGCCTCAGCGATTACTGTCGTGATGGCATCCAAGCCTTTCGTTATGGCGGCGAAGAGTTTGCTTTGCTCATCCCGCAAAAACGTCTCAATGGCGCCAAGCGTATTGCTGAAACGATACGCACCGCTATCGACCGGATGATTATCAAAGATAGACGCCGTG
This sequence comes from Salinivibrio sp. PR919, assembly GCF_001995355.1. NCBI lineage: Bacteria > Pseudomonadati > Pseudomonadota > Gammaproteobacteria > Vibrionales > Vibrionaceae > Salinivibrio > Salinivibrio sp. PR919. The sequence continues at coordinate 13,456 of NZ_MUFL01000025.1, forward strand.
GCAACACGCTCGACCATATCACGGTATCGATTGGCGTTGCGGAGTACGATAATGAAACGGGTGAGTCTGCGTCAGATCTCATTCATCGTGCTGACAAGCACTTATACAGCGCTAAGAAACTCGGCCGCAATCGCGTGATGCCGATAAATTAATCCTCACCTGCGCCTTATTTGATCTTGGCTAAGTTTCAGCCCAATACGCTCGGGCAAAATGGTGTTTTTTACGTGCCACATATAAAGGACACCTATGAATTGCCATCGCATCAATGAACTGCTCGAGCTGTTAAATCAGTCGTGGCAGAAAACGCCGGAGCGCTCACTGGTCGAGATGCTCACTGTCATTGCCCAAGAGGCTGGTCATCAAGACGGACTGGATAACATCTCGGACGACACCTTGATCTATCAACTCAAAATGCGACTAGAGGATAAAACTGCCCCCATTCCCGGCTTGGCAAAAGACAGCGAAGAGGACTTCAAAGCCGCTATCTTGCGTGCTCGCGGTATTCAATCTTAAGCGGAATGAGGCAGGGAGCACACATAGAGCGCTGTTATAGCTGGAATTGTTCTAGTTTGTGACTGTTTCGCAAACTATGACACTGATAGAGTATTCGCGAATCTGGCTACGCTATAATCACGCGTCACAACGATAAACAGGGTCTGGCAACGTACCAAGGCCTCGACATCCMAAGGAACGCCAATGTCATGAGCAAAGAAAAGATAGACGTCAAAGACGTGACCGCAAAAGAATACAATCCGAAAACCCATAAAGGGGGCGACGATCGCTTTAATCCGAGCAATCGCATCTATGTACGCGCGGTAAAAGGCTATTACCAAAAAATGCGCCGCTACATGGGCTGGTTTTTCATGGTGCTGTTTCTTGCGATTCCTTGGATCCCGTATCAAGGACGCCAAGCGATTTTGCTCGATATCGGCAACCAGAAGTTCACCTTTTTTGGCACCACACTTTGGCCACAAGATCTGACCTTATTGGCAGCCTTGTTGATGCTTGGGGCGTTCGGACTCTTTTTTATTACCACCTTCCTCGGCCGCGTCTGGTGCGGATACCTTTGCCCGCAAACTGTGTGGACCTTCCTGTTTATCTGGTTTGAAGAAAAGCTCGAAGGCGCCGCCAACAAGCGTCGTAAGCAAGACTCATTAAAACTGACGCCTGAGCTAGCCGTACGCAAAACCGCGAAACACGCAGCATGGTGGGTGATTTCTTTAATTACGGGCATGACCTTTGTCGGCTATTTTGTCCCCATGCGCGAGCTGGCGGTGGACTTAGTCACCTTTGATACCAGTTTCTGGGTCGGTTTTTGGGTGATTTTCTTTGCCGCCTGTACTTACGGAAATGCGGGATGGATGCGCTCGATTATGTGTATCCATATGTGTCCCTATGCACGTTTCCAATCTGCCATGTTCGACAAAGACACTTTTATTGTCGGCTATGATGTCGAACGGGGTGAAAAACGTGGCCCACGTCCACGTAAAAAAGATCCTAAAGAGTTGGGGCTGGGTGACTGTATTGACTGTAATTTATGTGTTCAAGTCTGCCCAACCGGCATCGATATTCGCGATGGCCTACAGTATGAATGTATCAACTGTGGTGCCTGTATTGATGCCTGTGATCAAACCATGGACCGCATGGGTTATGAACGCGGACTGATAAGCTATACCACCGAGCATAAGCTTGAAGGGAAGAAGACGGCAGTTATGCGACCCAAACTGGTCGGTTATGGCGTCGTTATGACCATTGTCACGGCTATGTTTATCTACTTAGCCATGTCCGTGATGCCCATGGAATTGGATGTCATTCGTGACCGTAACCAGCTGTATCGCGTCAACAATCAAGGGCTGATTGAGAATACTTACACGCTGAAAATCCTCAATAAGACCCAAAGTGATGAAACCTATACCCTCTCGGTGAAAGGGCTAAAAGACGTGCAATGGTACGGCCCACAAACCGTTAAAGTGCAAGCGGGAGAAGTGTTCTCACTGCCCATCAGTTTAGGCGTAGACACCTACGAGATGACCCAACGCATTGCTGACATCACTTTTGTCATGGAGCGTGCATCGGGCGACAAACAAAAAGAGGTCCAAGCGGAAAGCCGCTTTATTACAGACCTTTAATCAGCCACTCAGCTGATTGGTAACAAGGGCGCATGCAGCGCCCTTTTTATTTGTTACCATGACACTTCTGTGCTGAATGAGTAGCAAACCATGACTGAACCTGGCTTTGATTTTCACGCCCTCACCCCTGAGCATCAACTGGATGCCATTGAGTCGGTAGGGATTTACCCACAATCGGGTTTACTTGCACTGAACAGCTACGAGAATCGGGTTTACCAATTTGTTGCCGATGATAGCAAGCGCTACGTGGTGAAGTTTTATCGTCCTGCGCGTTGGACAGACGAGCAAATTCTTGAAGAACACGCGTTTTGCCAAGAGTTAGTCGACGCGGAGGTTCCCGTCGTCGCCCCACTCGTTCTCGACGGGACCAGCTTGTTTCATTTCAACGGCTACCGTTTTGCATTGTTTCCCAGCGTGGGTGGGCGCAACTTTGAAGTCGACAACTGGGACCAGCTCGAAGCGGTTGGCCGCTATCTTGGCCGTATTCACCAAGTCGGTGCCGCTCGACCTTTTCAGGCACGTGCGCGATTTGATCTCGACACCCACCTCTACCAACCTCGCCAAGCATTGACCCGTGCGAGCCTGATCCCCGATGGGATTAAATCGACCTTTTTCTCCGATCTTGACCGACTGATCGATGCCATTAGCGAAAGATGGCACACCAACTGGCCGATTATCCGTTTGCATGGCGACTGCCACCCGAGCAATATTCTATGGCGCGATGGCCCGTTATTTGTCGACTTTGACGACACCCGCAATGGCCCCGCGATTCAAGATCTGTGGCTGTTTTTAAACGGCAGCCGTGCCGATCAGCTGGCCCAACTTGATACCCTTGCCGAAGGCTATCGTGAGTTTAGTGAATTTCCCGCTGACCAATTGCAACTGATCGAGCCCTTACGTGGTCTGAGAATGGTGCACTATATGGCGTGGTTAGCAAAACGCTGGCAAGACCCGGCATTTCCACGTGCATTCCCCTGGTTTGCTGAGGCAAAATACTGGGAAAGTCAGGTGCTTGCTTTTAAAGAGCAGCTTGCCGCCTTACAAGCGCCATCGCTTACCTTGTACCCGTAAGCGTTCAACCGATAACGGAGAGTCATTCAATGAWGCTGAAAAAACTGCTTCCTATCTTGCTCGTACTCGGCCTTGCGGCCTGCTCTGAGCCTGAAACCGTCGAGTCGACAAGCCAACAGGCCACGACGCAAACTCAAACCCAAACTGAGCCAGCAGAAGCGATCGACGTCCCCGCCGCCAAACCCGGCCGCTTCAAAGCGGGCGAGGATTATCAAATTCTAGATACCGCAGCGACCGACACCCCAACGGTAACCGAGTTCTTCTCGTTTTATTGTCCGCACTGCTTCCAATTTGAGCCACTGGTGCAGCAGTTGAAGCAACAAGTGCCAGACAATGCCAAAGTGGTAAAAAATCACGTTTCTTTCATGGGCGGCAACATGGGTGAAGTGGTCACACGTGCCTATGCAACCGCCGTGGTCTTAAACGTTGAAGACACCATGATCCCGGTGATTTTTGACCGTATTCATGTGGCCCAAAATGCGCCCAAGTCGCTAGATGACGTTCGCCAAATGTTTGTCGACAACGGCGTCGATGGCAAAGAGTTCGATTCGGCTTACAACAGCTTTGCCGCCAACTCGATGGCCAAACGATTTGATCAATCTTTTGAAAAAGCCGGCCTACGCGGCGTGCCTGCGGTGATCGTGAACGGTAAATATCACGTGACACCGAAAACCGTCGAAACCCCGGAAGAGTACTTCCAGCTGATTAACTTCCTGTTAAGCCAGAAGTAATCAACTGACTTGGGCGTTGAGATGGCGAAGTAAGCCATCCATCGCCCGATACCCTAAGGCCTCGGCAAGATGAGGGCGGCTTATCGCCTCCGCTTCGGCCAGATCGGCAATCGTCCTCGCCACTTTAATGATCCTATGGTATGCCCGTACCGATAGTCCTAATCGATGCAATGCCTGCTCGAGAAACGCAGCATCCACCTGCGCAAGCCGACAATATTCCTCCATTTCGCGATTGCTGAGTAACGCATTCACTTTCCCTTGCCTCGCCAACATACGCGCASGGGCACACGCGACTCTCGCCCGCACCTTTGCGGTTGATTCACCGCGGTCGCCGCCGCTCGATAACATCCCGCGCGGCAGTGCCGGGATCTCAATCGACATATCAAACCTATCCAGCAAAGGGCCAGATAAACGCGCCAAATAGCGCAATACTTGCTGTGGGTTAGAGCGCGCTAGTTCGCCCTCATGATGGCCTGTCGGGCTCGGGTTTAATGCGCCAATCAACTGAAAACGCGCGGGGAAACGGGTTTTACCGTTAGCACGCGAGATAATAATTTCACCCGACTCCAGCGGCTCGCGGAGCGCATCAAGCACACGACGCTCAAACTCTGGCATTTCATCCAAAAACAGCACCCCTTGGTGCGCCAATGAGATCTCCCCGGGACGCGGGACCGTTCCGCCCCCGACCAGTGCCGCCATAGAGCTAGAGTGATGAGGACTTCGAAACGGTCGCTGACGCCAGTTTCCCTCATGTAAAGGTTGCTGGGTTAATGAAGTGACCGCGGCGGAGGCTAACGCTTCTTCGTCGTTCATGGGAGGAAGCAAGTCGCACAAGCGCGACGCTAACATGGTTTTTCCCGTTCCGGGCGGGCCAACAAAAAGCAGATTATGTGAACCACTGGCGGCGATTTCTAGCGCGCGTTTGCCTTGCTGCTGACCGATGATGTCACGTAAGCAGCGGGTTGGCGCCGGCGTTGTATCACCATGAGGTGTCGCGTTAAGCTGCAAACTCTGTTGGCCAGCTAAGTGCTGACACACTGCGATTAAATCGGGCGCTGACACATGGCGCTCGCTGTCCACCAACGCCACTTGGCTAGCGTTATCATCAGGGACCACGAGCGCTCGCTGCGCTTTTTGACTGGCAAGCGCCGCCGGTAATGCCCCTTTGACGGGACGCAACTGCCCGGATAACGCCAGCTCACCAAGAAACTCAAATTCATGCAGCCGTTTCGCTGGAATTTGCCCTGAGGCGACCAAAATGCCAAGCGCGATGGGCAAATCAAAACGCCCACCTTCTTTCGGTAAATCCGCCGGTGCCAAATTGACGGTAATACGCCGTGACGGAAATTCAAAATTGGAGGTCACAATGGCACTTCTGACCCGATCACGCGCTTCTTTGACCGTGGTTTCCGGTAACCCCACCAGCGCAAACCCTGGCAATCCATTGGAAATGTGAACTTCAACCGTCACATTGGGAGCCTCTACCCCGACACACGCTCGACTATGCACAATCGCTAGCGCCATGACTCTATCCTGCTATTACTATGAAACCTTGCGCTTATGGTGACGAGAGAATTTGTGATTCAGAGTAATTTTTTCTTGTCATGCGAGTGAGGTCTGTGATACCACTACAAATGCACAACAATTAAACATGAGACTCGGCGCCAGATCGAGTTCGTGACTGACCTGTAACAAGCAGGCGCAAACAAAAACATAATTAACAAAACGCCCAAAAATGGGCGACTAACGACAAGAAAAGACAGACAAATGCCAAACTTCGCTACCGTCCTCATTATTCGCCTTATCGTGGTCATTCTACCGCGAGGGGTGTAGGTACGCGAAACACAGCAGCAAACATCGCAACCAAGCCCCCGCACCCAACCAGGTTCGGGGGCTTTTTTCATTCATGTGGTCAAGCCACACAAAAACGGAAGCAGCAAAAATGGAGAGCGCAGASACYGAYYATTCGCMCRCCTGCCCTCCCYGTTCATWCGGGGAGGGRCGASGATGACAGGTGCACAATGGGTTGTGGAAGCCTTACRTAAGCAAGGCGTTGARACSGTATTTGGKTATCCRGGYGGYGCCATCATGCCAGTCTATGATGCGCTATACGACGGCGGCGTCGAACACATTTTATGTCGCCATGAACAAGGCGCTGCCATGGCCGCCATCGGTTATGCTCGTGCTAGCGGGCGTCCCGGCGTATGCCTAGCGACCTCTGGCCCCGGCGCGACGAATCTGATCACCGGATTGGCTGATGCCATGATGGACTCCGTCCCAGTGGTCGCCATCACAGGCCAAGTGGCCAGCCCATTAATCGGCACGGATGCTTTCCAAGAAATTGATGTCTTAGGTTTGTCTTTGGCCTGTACCAAACATAGCTTTTTGGTCACAGACCCCGCAGACCTTACCGCCACGCTCGAAAAGGCGTTCGTCGTGGCACAATCAGGCCGCCCGGGGCCTGTGTTAGTCGATATTGCTAAAGACGTACAACAAGCGCTGATCCCTGCGCCCCGAGAAGCCTCAGTGCCTGCGCCCACTGGCATCCCTCTAGATGCTGTCGCGCTCGAACATGCCAATGCGCTTATCCAAAAAAGCGAGCGTCCTATGCTGTATGTCGGTGGTGGCGTGGTGTTAGGCAAAGCAACGGCGGCGCTTCGTGACTATCTTACTCGCAGTCAAATGCCCGTTGTCAGTACCCTCAAAGGGCTAGGCACCGTTAACAAAGACTATCCGCACTATTTAGGCATGTTGGGTATGCACGGCACCAAAGCCGCCAACCTTGCGGTACAACAATGTGATTTGTTGATTGCCGTCGGGGCCCGTTTTGATGATCGCGTCACCGGGAAGCTCGATACCTTTGCTCCTCACGCAAAGGTAGTGCATGTGGATATTGATGCCGCAGAATTAAACAAGCTGCGCCGCGCACAAGCGCCGGTTTGCGCTGAGCTGAATACCGTCTTACCCAAGCTCGCCACGCCCAACACCTCACCGGCATGGCAAGAGCAAGTACACCACTGGCAACAGCAGCATGCATGGCGTTACGACCATCCCGGCGATGCCATTTATGCGCCCGCGCTACTGAAAACCTTATCAGACAGCATGCCGGCGCAAACCGTGATCGCCACCGATGTCGGTCAACATCAAATGTGGGTCGCCCAGCATGTGACGCCTAGCGAGCCCGAAAACCTATTGACCTCGGCAGGACTTGGCACCATGGGGTTTGGTTTGCCCGCCGCGATGGGTGCGAAGATCGCTCGCCCCCACGATGAGGTGGTGCTGGTGACCGGTGATGGCTCATTTATGATGAATATCCAAGAGCTTGGTACCTTAAAACGCCGAGGCATCGGCGTGAAAATCATCCTGCTCGACAATCAACGCTTAGGCATGGTGCGCCAGTGGCAACAGCTCTTTTTTGATCAGCGCTACAGCGAGACCAATTTATCTGACAACCCTGATTTTCTCACCTTAGCGCGCGCCTTTGACATACCGGGACACCGTATCCGCTGCAAAGAAGAAATACATGCTGGGCTGACCATGATGATGGGCCATCCCGGTCCTTACTTGCTACACGTTGCTATCGATGAAATGGAAAATGTTTGGCCGCTGGTGCCACCCGGTGCGGCCAACCAACAAATGATGGAGCAAAGCTGATGACACAACACCAATTTTCGATTCATGCTACCCACAGTCCAGAATTGTTGGAGCGCATCTTGCGCGTGATCCGTCACCGTGGTTTTACCGTGCGTCAGCTCAATGTCTCCATGCCCACAGCGGCGGGCGAGGTAATCTTTGACGTGACCGTCGAAAGCCAACGCGCGATCGAGACCTTGCGACCACAACTGACTAAGCTATGGGACGTGGTTGAGGTACTCACACCCTCAACCCAATCACATTCCCTACGCGCATAAAAAAGGAAAATAACATGTCGACAAATACCGCTGATTACATTTGGTCTAACGGTGAAATGATCGCTTGGCAGGATGCCACTGTGCACGTACTGACTCACGCGATGCATTATGGTACCTCCGTCTTTGAGGGGATCCGTTGTTACGACACCCCAAACGGCCCGGTGGTCTTTCGCCATCGTGAGCATATGCAGCGCTTAAAAGACTCAGCCAAAATCTACCGCTTCCCGATCCCCTTTAGTGTCGATGCCCTAATGGAAGGATGCCGCGAAACCCTGCGTGTTAATCAACTGCGCTCGGCGTATATCCGTCCGTTAGGCTTTGTGGGTAACGTGGGTTTAGGCGTTTGTCCGCCTGTAGATACAGAAATGGATGTCATCATTGCCGCGTTCAGTTGGGGCAGCTACCTCGGTGAAGATGCACTGGCCCAAGGCGTGGATGCGATGATCTCAAGCTGGAACCGCGCCGCCCCAAACACCATCCCCACCGCAGCTAAAGCCGGCGGAAACTATTTATCCTCCCTACTGGTAGGAGGCGAAGCTCGCCGCCATGGTTACGCCGAAGGGATTGCTCTGGACGTACGCGGCTTTTTATCCGAAGGCGCGGGGGAAAACCTCTTTGTGATCAAAAATGGCGTGATCAGTACACCACCCGCCACCAGCGCGATTTTGCCTGGGATCACCCGTGATTCGATCATCACCCTTGCAAAAGAACAGGGCTACACCGTGCGCGAAGAGCCGATTGCACGCGAAGCGCTTTATCTGGCCGATGAGGTGTTTATGACTGGCACCGCGGCCGAGATTGTTCCCGTACGCAGCGTCGATCAGATCACGGTCGGCGAAGGCCAACGAGGCCCGATCACCGCCGCGTTACAACAAGCCTTTTTCGGCTTGTTTGATGGCACCACCGACGACAAATGGGGCTGGCTTGACCCCGTAAACCCTCAGCACAGCGAATAAAGGCAAAGGAGCCGTAATTATGCCAACCTATCGTTCCGCTACTACCACCCACGGTCGCAACATGGCAGGGGCGCGCGCGTTATGGCGCGCCACTGGCGTCAAAGATGACGACTTTGGCAAACCCATTATTGCCGTGGTGAACTCCTTTACCCAGTTTGTTCCCGGTCATGTCCATCTCAAAGACATGGGCCAGCTGGTGGCGAAAGAAATCGAGCAAGCCGGCGGTATCGCCAAAGAGTTCAATACCATCGCGGTCGATGACGGTATCGCTATGGGTCACGGCGGCATGCTCTACTCGTTGCCTTCTCGCGAGATCATTGCCGATTCCGTGGAGTACATGGTCAACGCGCACTGTGCCGACGCCATGGTGTGTATTTCCAACTGCGACAAGATCACTCCGGGCATGCTGATGGCCGCTATGCGCCTGAATATCCCGGTGATCTTTGTGTCGGGCGGCCCGATGGAAGCGGGCAAAACCAAACTGTCCGATCAAATCCTCAAGCTCGATTTGGTCGATGCCATGATGCAAGGCGCCAATCCCGACGTCTCCGATGAGCAAAGCGAGCAAATCGAACGCTCCGCCTGCCCAACCTGTGGCTCGTGCTCTGGTATGTTTACCGCCAACTCGATGAACTGTTTGACCGAAGCGCTGGGGCTGAGCCAGCCGGGTAATGGTTCCATGCTCGCCACCCATGCCGACCGTGAGCAATTGTTCATCAACGCCGGCAAACGCATTGTGGGTCTGACCAAACGCTACTACGAGCAGGACGATGACAGCATCTTGCCACGCAATATCGCCAACCGTGCCTCATTTGAAAATGCTATGGCGCTGGATATTGCCATGGGTGGGTCCACCAATACGGTCTTACACCTGCTGGCCGCCGCGCAAGAAGGCGAAATTGATTTTGATATGGATGACATCGATCGCATGTCTCGCCAAGTACCTCACCTTTGCAAAGTCGCGCCGTCAACCCAGCAATATCACATGGAAGATGTGCACCGTGCTGGGGGTGTGATGGGCATTCTTGGGGAGCTACAGCGCGCGAACCTGCTCAATGTCAAACAACAAACCGTGCTGGGGATGAGCCTCGAGGAACAGCTCGCCCAGTATGACATCATGCAAACCGATGATGAGGACGTGAAGTCTTTTTATCGCGCCGGCCCCGCAGGCATCCGCACCACCCAAGCGTTCTCGCAACGTTGCCGTTGGGATACCCTGGATGATGATCGCCAATCCGGGTGTATTCGTGCCCATGAATACGCCTTTAGTCAAGATGGCGGGCTTGCCGTGCTACAAGGCAACATCGCCTTGAACGGCTGCATCGTCAAAACCGCAGGGGTGGATGAAAGCATACTGACCTTTGAAGGCCCCGCGGTGGTGTTTGAAAGCCAAGACAGCGCGGTAGATGCCATTTTAGGTGGCAAAGTGAAAGCGGGTGATGTGGTGGTGATCCGCTATGAAGGCCCGAAAGGTGGCCCAGGTATGCAAGAAATGCTGTATCCGACCACCTACTTAAAATCGATGGGATTGGGTAAATCCTGTGCCCTGCTCACCGATGGTCGTTTCTCTGGGGGGACATCTGGGCTGTCCATCGGCCATGTTTCGCCCGAAGCAGCCAATGGCGGCACCATCGCCTTAGTCGAAGATGGCGATCGGATTCGTATCGATATTCCTAGCCGCGAAATCAGCCTGCTGGTGGATGAAGCCACCCTCGCCACCCGCCGTGCTGAGGTGAACGCTCGCGGTTGGAAGCCTAAAGACCGCCAACGCCAAGTCTCCTATGCGCTAAAAGCGTATGCCAGTCTCGCCACCAGTGCCGATAAGGGTGCAGTGCGCGATCGCAGTAAGTTGGAGGAGTAACCATGCAACAGGCGCAAACGTCACCCGAACACCCCATGGATGGCCCGGATTACTTAAGGAATATTTTACGTGCGCCTGTCTATGAAGTGGCGACTGTCTCGCCACTTCAGGCCATGAAGCGACTCTCTGAACGCTTAGGTAATCAGGTTCAGCTCAAACGTGAAGACCGGCAGCCCGTGCACTCATTTAAGCTACGCGGCGCGCATAACATGATGGCGCAGCTGACAGAGGCGCAGAAAAAAGCGGGCGTGATCGCTGCATCAGCGGGTAACCACGCCCAAGGTGTCGCCCTGTCCGGCAGTAAACTGGGTATCAAAGCCACCATTGTCATGCCCCGCACCACTCCCGCCATCAAAGTTGAAGCCGTTAAAGGCTTTGGGGGGAATGTGGTCCTACACGGCAATAACTTTGATGAAGCGAAAAGCAAAGCACAAGCGCTGGCCGACSAACACGGYTATACCTTTGTGCCCCCTTTTGATCATCCGCAGGTCATTGCCGGACAAGGCACGATCGGGCTGGAGCTGGTGCAACAAAACAGCCACCTTGATTACATTTTTGTCCCGGTCGGCGGAGGTGGTATTGCTGCCGGTGTGGCGGTGCTTATCAAGCAGCTTATGCCCAATATCAAGGTAATCGGAGTGGAGGCGGAAGACTCGGCGTGTCTGCGTGCCGCCTTGGATGCAGGCTTTCCCGTCACCTTAGAGCGGGTGGGAACTTTTGCCGATGGGGTGGCGGTTAAACGGATTGGTGACGAATCATTTCGACTGTGTCAGCAATACCTAGACGACAGTATTACCGTCTCCAGTGATGCGATTTGTGCTGCCGTACAAGATATTTTCGAAGACACGCGCGCGATCTCTGAACCGTCAGGTGCCTTGGCACTCGCTGGTCTCAAGCATTATGTCGACAAGCACCAACTACAAAACAAGCAATTGGGGGCGGTACTGTCGGGCGCCAACACCAACTTCCACTCACTACGCTACGTGTCTGAGCGTGCTGAACTGGGGGAGAAACGTGAAGGCCTACTGGCGGTGACCATCCCCGAGCAAACCGGTGCATTTTTACAGTTTTGCGATATTCTCGGTGGCCGCGCGGTTACCGAATTTAACTATCGCTATGGCGACGACCAATTGGCCAATATTTTTGTTGGGGTACGTTTACTGGGCGGGCAAGAAGAGCTCGACAGTATTCTGCATGATTTGCGCCAAGCCGGTTATCCGGTCGAGGACTTATCTGACGATGAGATGGCCAAGGTACACGTACGCTACATGATTGGTGGGCGACCCTCGGTGCCGCTTAACGAGCGCCTGTATAGCTTTGAGTTTCCGGAATACCCCGGGGCATTACTGCACTTCTTGCAAACCTTGGGCACTCACTGGAACATTAGCTTATTCAACTACCGCAACCATGGCTCAGATTATGGCCGTGTGCTATGTGGGTTTGAACTTGGCGAGCAGGACTTACTCGCGTTTACCGCCCATTTGCGTGAACTGGGTTATGCGTGGAAGGACGAAACGGCTAATCCAGCCTATCGCTTCTTTCTCTCTCGCCGTTAAGCGAATAATACAAAAAGGCCCGACAGGGGGTGCCGGGCCGATAACAGAGGTTAAGCGCGCTTATCTGGCGAGAGTGATACCAGATACTCGGCAATCGATAAGGCGTTATCCATCACCGTTTGGCGCGCCACTTGAGGCAACTGGCTTAACAGACTGGTCAATGCCGCTAAATCATCGCGGTGAGAGAAGGCAATATCTCGCTCGTCTGTTTCACCATAAATAAACCAATTAAATGGGCGACCAGTGATCTCTGCAATCGTGATGAGCGCGAGAATCTTAGGATCGGTCTTTCCCGACTCCACATCCAAGTAGGTTTGGCGCGCCACATTCAAACGCTTCGCCATGTCTACTTGGGTTATTTTACTGAATTCCCGTGCTTCACGGATCCGTTGCGCCATGCTCGCTGTCGAAATCACCATGGTCCATGCCTCATCTCTGTTACCCGGGCCGTTTAAACATCGGTTCCCGTCACATCACCGACCTTGCATTATGCATGGCTCGGCGGGCCTATCATGGGCGTTGTCATCGATAGTGTGATGCTACGCTGCTGATGCCTACCTCAGTAAGCAGGCACTTACCCGCATATCTAATCAGGCAGGCAGGCCTTTAGGCACGCTGTGCGGCCTTAGAATAGTTCACCAAGAATGAGGCCATGTTCACGCTCTGGTTCAAGATCGCCGTACGTGCTTCATGCGGTAAACGAGAGAAGTGCTCCAACAAGCGGTTCACATCTTGCTTGTACTGCACATCGTGCATCTCGACGTCTTCATCGCCATACACAAACCAAACTAATGGGCGCTCAGTCAGCTCAGCGATGTTCGACAACATGCGCACACGCGGTTCGGTTTTACCATTTTCAATATCCAAGTAAGTTTGGCGTGCGACATTGAGTAGCTTGGCCATTTTTACTTGAGTGATCCCTTTCCACTCACGGGCTTCTTTGATGCGCTTAGCGACTTGGTTTTTAGAGTCAATCATTGCTTCCTCTCTACAACTTATCAATGTTGGTACTTGTCCATCGACTATGCACAATGCAGGCCAAGTTATTAGGCAGGAGTAAAAGCAATAAAAATCATAAACTTATGGTATAGAATAGCGTTCTGTTTGTATTTTCAGGCGGGATGTCTGAGATTGAGTGCAAAATGATTTGCATTTTGCAAAATGTGTCACTGCAGATCGCATTTTTGTAGCAAAACGGCAGTAATTGATAAAAGATCAACCACGCTCCTAGTCAGAGCGTGGTGAATGTTAGGCAGGCTTACTCTACAGTAACGGCTTTCGCAAGGTTACGAGGTTGGTCGACGTCCGTGCCTTTAATCAAGGCCACATGATACGACAATTGCTGCATCGGGATGGTGTARAACACAGGAGCGATGATGTCATCCACGTGTGGCATGGCGATAATGTTCATCCCCTCTTCTGGTGTAAAGCCGGCATCTTGATCGGCAAACACATACAGTTGACCACCACGAGCGCGGACTTCTTCGATATTGGATTTAAGCTTTTCCAACAGCTCATTATTCGGAGCAATCACAATCACTGGCATATCGGCATCAATCAGCGCCAGTGGGCCGTGCTTTAGCTCACCAGCGGCATAGGCCTCAGCGTGAATATAAGAGATTTCTTTTAGCTTTAGCGCAGCTTCTACGGCAATCGGATAAAACTCACCACGCCCTAAGAACAGTGAGTGATGCTTGTCAGCAAAGTCTTCCGCCAGTTGTTCAATGGCTTTATCAAAGGTCAGCGCTTGCTCGATGCTTGAAGGCAGATGATGCAAGGCATCGACAATCTCACGCTCTTTTTCGTATCCGATGGTGCCCTGCATTTTACCCAGTGCAGTGACCAGCATCAGCAGGGCAGAAAGCTGGGTGGTGAACGCCTTGGTCGATGCAACACCGATTTCTGCGCCCGCGCGCGTCATAAAGGCCAGATCGGATTCACGTACCAACGAGGAGCCCGCCACGTTGCAGATGGTCATGGTGGCCATATAGCCACGCTCTTTGGCCAAACGCAGCGCTGCTAGCGTATCTGCGGTCTCACCAGACTGCGATAAGGTGATCAGTACACTGTTCGGACGGGTGACAAACTGGCGATAGCGAAACTCTGACGCGATTTCCACATCACAGCTTATCCCTGCCAGCGATTCAAACCAATAACGCGCCACCATGCCCGCATTATAGGAGGTGCCACAGGCAATAATTTGAATATGCTGCGCTTTAGCAAGAATATCGCTAGCACCGTTACCAATCGCATCCACAATCACGTGATCGTTGCCCAAACGCCCTTCCATGGTATTGGTAAGCGCAGTCGGTTGCTCGTAAATCTCTTTTTGCATGTAATGGCGATACTGGCCTTTGTCCGCCGCGTCGTACTGGGCGCTTGCTTCATGCACCTCTCGCTCAACCGGCGTACCTTCTTGGTTGTAAATCACCACTTCACGACGACTAATATCCGCCACATCGCCCTCTTCAAGGTAGATAAAGCGACGAGTGACATTGAGCAGCGCTAGCTGATCAGAGGCGAGAAAGTTTTCTCCCACACCCAGGCCAATCACCAACGGGCTGCCTGAACGAGCCGCAATCAAACGCTCAGGTTGGTTTTTATCCATCACCACAGTGCCATACGCGCCTTCAAGCTGACTGACCGTGCGCTGGAAGGCGGCGAGGAGATCGCCACATTGACGACGCTCCCAATCAACGAGGTGAGCAATCACTTCGGTATCGGTTTGGGAGTGGAATTGATAACCACGCGCTTGCAATTGTTCGCGCAAGCTGTGGTGATTTTCGATAATGCCGTTATGCACAATGGCAATATCATCACCAGACATGTGTGGGTGCGCATTGGCTTCGCTTGGCTCACCGTGCGTTGCCCAGCGCGTGTGCGCAATCCCTGTGCCTCCCGCAGGGTTGGCGTCAGCCACTGCGTCCGCAAGCGCCGCTACTTTACCCAGTCGGCGTAAACGCGTCATCTGCCCGCTCGTTGTATCGGTAATGGCGACCCCTGCTGAGTCGTATCCGCGATATTCTAAGCGACGTAAGCCTTCAACCAGAATTTCTGCCACATCACGCTGCGCCACAGCGCCTACAATTCCACACATAGTGAGTCCTTATACATTGTCTACACAGATAACGTCTGTGCCGGTTTGTTCTATCGCGCGCCGAGTGTCTTCATCCAACGCATTATCAGTGATCAAGGTGTCGATACTGGACCACGCAAGCTCCAAGTTAGGGATCCGACGGCCAATTTTTTCAGACTCGATCATCACCACCACCTCTCGCGCGACTTCCGCCATCACCCGAGTCAGGCCCGTCATCTCGTTAAAGGTGGTCGTCCCGCGCGCCACATCAATGCCGTCAGCGCCCACAAAAAGCTGGTCAAAGTCGTACGCACGTAAGGTTTGTTCAGCCACTTGGCCTTGAAACGATTCAGAATGGGTATCCCAAGTGCCGCCCGTCATCAGCAGCGTTGGCTCGTGTTCGAGTTCACGAATGGCATTGGCCACCTGGAGTGAGTTAGTCATCACCACTAGGCCACGCTTTTTATCCAATAAAGGGATCAAAGCGGCGGTGGTCGTGCCACTGTCGACCACAATACGGTTGTGGTCCCGAATGCGCGCAGCGGCGGCATCGGCGATGCTTTGCTTTTGTTTCGAAACTTTGACGGCTTGTTCCGAGACCATTTCTTGCGGCACAGGCACCGCTCCGCCATAACGGCGCAGCAACAAGCCATTTTTTTCTAGCTCGGCAAGATCCTTACGGATAGTCACTTCTGACGTTTCAAAGCGTTGAGAGAGTTCGTCAACGCTGACGCTGCCCTGCTCGGTAAGCAAGGTAACGATGGTATGACGACGCTGTTGCGTGTTTCGTTTCGACATGTAACCTATCAACTTTCGTTTCGAAACTTATGGTAGTGAAAACACATCAAAGATCAAGAAAAGAACACAAAAAGTGACGAGAAATAAGCAGATAAACAAGAAATAACAAAAAAGCCCACCAGCAACAGCTGATGGGCTTTTAAGATGGTGCGGAAGGAGAGACTTGAACTCTCACACCTTGCGGCGCCAGAACCTAAATCTGGTGCGTCTACCAATTCCGCCACTTCCGCATATTTTTATGATAGCTCAGCGGGCGGGCTGAGTACCAATTGTCTTGGTGCGGGGGGAGGGACTTGAACCCTCACGTCCTTTCGGACACTAGCACCTGAAGCTAGCGCGTCTACCAATTCCGCCACCGCCGCAAACCGGTGTGATTTCCCGCTTTTGGCGACAAATCGGAAAGAATGGTGGCTACGACGGGATTCGAACCTGTGACCCCATCATTATGAGTGATGTGCTCTAACCAACTGAGCTACGTAGCCAACCTAAAGTGGCTGGGGTACCAGGATTCGAACCTGGGAATGACGGGATCAAAACCCGTTGCCTTACCGCTTGGCGATACCCCAACTTAGTCATGCCGCTTTACGCCACATGCTTTCAAATAATGGTGCGGAAGGAGAGACTTGAACTCTCACACCTTGCGGCGCCAGAACCTAAATCTGGTGCGTCTACCAATTCCGCCACTTCCGCATTCCAAGTTGTTCATCTCACTTCATGGTAGTTGAAGAAAGATGGCGCGTCCGGGAGGATTCGAACCTCCGACCGCCTGGTTCGTAGCCAGGTACTCTATCCAGCTGRGCTACGGACGCGTTGGCTGGGGTACCAGGATTCGAACCTGGGAATGACGGGATCAAAACCCGTTGCCTTACCGCTTGGCGATACCCCAACTGAGGCGCGTATACTAGGCTGGTTTTTATCGGGAGTCAACACCTGATTTTACCAACCGCGCAAGTTTTAGCCGCTTGCGTGAAAAAGCCGTTGATACGCGCTCAACAGACAGTGATTTTACTGTTTTTTCGGCCGTTGCCAAGCCTCAATTGTCCTTGGTTTGGCGCGAGTGATGATAAGTTGACCATCGGAGACATCTTTGCTGATGGTACTACCCGCTCCAACGGTCACTCCTTCGCCAATCACCACAGGTGCCACCAGCTGAGAGTCCGAGCCGATAAAGGCATTGTCTTTAATCACGGTTTTATGTTTATTGGCGCCATCGTAATTGCAGGTGATCACCCCAGCACCAATATTCACGCCGCGCCCTACCTCTGTATCACCCAGATAAGTCAGGTGATTGGCTTTCGACCCTTCCCCTAAGCGAGACTTTTTCATTTCCACAAAGTTGCCGACATGCGCATCGCGAGCCAGTTCGGCCCCCGGACGCAACCGCGTAAACGGACCGACTGTGCACGCTTCACCAACGCTGGCCCCTTCAATGACGCTGTACGGGCGCACTAATGTATTGTCATCAATCTCACAATCAATCAGCACACTGCCAGCACCGATGGTTACGTTATCCCCTAGGGTGACATTGCCTTCGATGATCACGTTGGCGTCAATGGTGACATCCAGCCCACATTGCAGTTGGCCACGCAAATCAAAGCGCGTAGGGTCGATGAGCATCACGCCACTAAGCAATAACTGTTCAGCCTGCATTTTTTGATATTCCCGCWCAAGGCGTGAAAGTTGCAGGCGATTATTGACCCCTTCAACTTCAATCGCATTCACAGGGTGCACAGCTTGAATCGTGCGGCCTTGTTGATGTGCAAGTGCAATCACATCGGTGAGATAAAACTCACCTTGCGCGTTATTGTTATCAAGCTGCGATAACCAATGACGCAAGTCACGTCCAGTCGCCACCAGCACACCGGTATTGATTTCAGTGATGGCAAGCTGGCTATCAGTGGCATCTTTTTGCTCAACAATCGCGACCACTTCCCCATTTTCACGCACAATACGGCCGTAGCCAGTCGGATCGTTTTGATGCACCGTTAATAGACCAATCCCGCCTTCAGGCTGTCCTTCAAGCAAACGGGTTAAGGTTTGCTCTGAAATCAAAGGCACGTCGCCATACAGCACCAAAACCTGCTCATCATCACGAAAATGCGGCGCCGCCTGCTGTACCGCATGACCAGTCCCCAATTGCTCTGCTTGCAAACACCAGTTCACATCGCTATCAGCAAGCACCTGCTTCATAGTATCGCCACCATGACCATAAACCAGATGAATCGACGCGGCGCCTAGCCCTTGGCAAGTGTCAATCACATGTTTCACCATAGGTTTACCGGCGAGAGTATGAAGCACTTTGGGAGTATTAGAATACATACGCGTGCCTTTTCCGGCCGCAAGAATTACTGCACTGTATTGCATAGTCTTTCCGTGATAAGAGAGATGAGTTGTCTATGATATTGCGCTTAGTGTAACGCGTTTTGGCTTGCGAGCGAATCGCGCCGAAAAAGTACACTTGTACAGGCAATAAAAAAGCGACGCCAACGCGTCGCTTTTATTTCACCGTGAGCGCCTGATTAACGCTTATGCTTGGTCAGCTCGATCACTCGAAGCTTCGCAATCGCCTTAGCCAGGTCACTGGCCGCCTGAGCAAAGTCGATGTCACCGTGCTGATTATGGATTCGCTCCTCAGCGCGGCGCTTCGCTTCTTCTGCCTTGGCTTGGTCTAGCTCTTCACCCCGAATTGCCGTATCAGCCAACACAGTCACTGTGCCAGGCTGTACTTCAAGGGTACCGCCAGAAAGATAAATGATCTCTTCGCTACCGCCTAGTTTGACGATGCGAACCATACCAGGCGTGATAGCGGTCAGCAGCGGTGTGTGTCCTGCGTGAATACCCAGTTCACCTTCGCTACCGGTCACCTGAATGTGCTCGGCACGGCCAGAGAACAATTGTCGCTCTGCGCTGACCACATCCAGATGGAAGGTTATCGCTGCCATATCGCCTCCTACTCAAGCCTTACAGGTTTTTCGCTTTTTCGAGCACTTCGTCGATGTTACCGCAGTACAGGAATGCCTGTTCTGGGATATCGTCGTACTCACCACTGAGCAGGCCTTTGAAGCTTGCAATGGTATCTTTCAGCGAAACATAGACACCTGGTTGGCCGGTGAAGACTTCTGCAACGTGGTAAGGCTGCGTCAAGAAGCGCTCAATCTTACGTGCACGTGCAACGGTCAGTTTGTCGTCTTCAGACAACTCGTCCATACCCAGGATGGCAATGATGTCTTTCAGCTCTTTATAGCGCTGAAGCACAGACTGTACGCCACGTGCCACATCATAGTGGTCCTGACCAACCACCAATGGGTCCAACATACGCGATGTTGAGTCCAATGGGTCGATCGCTGGGTACATACCCATAGACGCGATGTTACGTGACAGAACAACGGTTGCATCCAAGTGAGCAAACGTGGTTGCTGGTGACGGGTCAGTCAAGTCATCCGCAGGCACGTAAACCGCCTGTACCGAGGTGATAGAACCGGTACGGGTTGAGGTAATACGCTCTTGCAGCACACCCATCTCTTCAGCCAGTGTTGGCTGGTAACCTACTGCCGATGGCATACGACCCAACAGKGCAGATACTTCGGTACCGGCAAGGGTATAACGATAGATGTTATCGATGAACAGCAGTACGTCACGGCCGTCATCACGGAATTTTTCCGCCATGGTCAAACCGGTCAGTGCAACACGCAGGCGGTTACCTGGTGGCTCGTTCATCTGACCATATACCATGGCCACTTTTGACTCTTCGGGCTTCTCAATGTTTACAACACCCGCTTCCTGCATCTCGTAGTAGAAGTCGTTACCCTCACGAGTACGCTCACCTACACCAGCGAATACAGACAGACCTGAGTGTTGCAGTGCGATGTTGTTGATAAGCTCCATCATGTTAACGGTCTTACCGACACCCGCACCACCAAACAGACCGATTTTACCGCCTTTCGCAAACGGACAGATAAGGTCGATAACCTTTACACCCGTTTCCAAAAGCTCAGTCGCRCTTGACTGTTCTTCGTAGCTTGGCGCTTCACGGTGGATAGAGTAACGCWCTTTCTCACCGATATCGCCACGCTCATCAATCGCATCACCCAGCACGTTGACGATACGGCCGAGGGTTTCTTCACCCACAGGGACTTCGATTGATTTACCTGTATTTTCTACTTCGATTCCACGACGTAGACCATCAGATGAGCCCATAGCAATGGCACGGACTACGCCACCACCTAGCTGCTGCTGAACTTCCAGCACCAGACGCTCGCCTTCACGTTTCACATTCAACGCATCATATACCTGAGGTACTGCGTCTTGTGGAAACTCTACGTCGACTACCGCACCGATGATCTGAACGATCTTACCTGTAGCCATCRTTATTCCTCTAAACTAGTTCGTTAACCCTTGCCTTTACACCGCGCTTGCGCCAGAAACAATTTCTGACAGCTCTTGGGTGATCGCAGCCTGACGGGCTTTGTTGTAGACCAATTGCAGATCATCAATCAGATTCCCTGCATTATCAGTCGCAGCTTTCATCGCCACCATACGTGCCGCTTGCTCACTGGCGAGGTTCTCAACCACACCTTGATACACCTGTGATTCCGCATAACGGACCAATAGGGTATCGAGCAACGGCTTTGGSTCAGGCTCATAGATATAATCCCAAGCATGGCTGCGCTGCATTTCCTCGTCGTCTGACTTTGGCAAAGGCAGCAATTGATCGATCACTGGGGTCTGCACCATGGTGTTCTCAAACTTATTGAAAACCAAGTACAAGCGGTCCAGCTCACCTTCATCATATTTTTTCAGCATCACCCCAACGGTACCGATGAGGTCTTCCAGTGCTGGGGTATCACCCAGACCAGACACTTGCGCCACTACATTACCGCCGTAGCTGTTGAAGAAAGCTGTCGCTTTAGCGCCCACTAAGGCTAAATCAATCTCAGCCCCTTTTTGGGTCCAGCTTTCCATGTCACTGATAGCGCTTTTGAACATATTGATGTTCAAGCCACCACACAGCCCACGGTCTGTAGAAATGATGATGTAACCAACGCGCTTGGCTTCCCGCTCTTCCAAATAAGGATGGCGGTACTCCAAGTTACCCAGTGCAAGATGACCGATCACTTTGCGCATAGTGACAGCGTATGGACGTGACGACTCCATGGCTTCTTGCGTTTTACGCATTTTGGAGGCTGCCACCATTTCCATCGCTTTAGTGATCTTCTGTGTGTTTTTCACACTTCCGATCTTATTACGAATCTCTTTTGCGCCGGCCATAGTTACTCTCCGTTAGTGGGTGACCACCTGAGTGGTCACCTACGTTTTACCAAGTCTGGGTCGCTTTGAAATCTTCCAACAGCTTTTTCAGCTGTGCTTCAACTTCATCGTTATAAGCACCAGACTCATCGATCTGAGCCGCTAGGTCAGCGTACTGACTCTTAGCAAAGGCCAGCAGAGAGCGCTCAAAATCACCGATTTTGTTCAACTCAACGTCTGCTAGGAAGCCTTTTTCCGCAGCGAAAATCACCAGCGCCTGCTCAAACACAGACATAGGTGCATATTGCATCTGCTTCATCAGCTCGGTCACTTTCTGACCGTGGTCCAATTGCTTCTTAGTAGCGTCATCCAGATCGGAAGAGAACTGAGCGAACGCCGCAAGTTCACGATACTGTGCAAGCGCGGTACGAATACCACCAGACAGTTTTTTCATGATCTTGGTTTGCGCAGAACCACCAACACGCGATACCGAAATACCTGGGTCAACCGCTGGACGGATACCTGCATTAAACAGCTCAGTTTGCAGGAAGATCTGACCATCAGTGATCGAGATAACGTTGGTCGGTACGAATGCAGATACGTCACCCGCTTGGGTTTCAATGATAGGGAGTGCGGTCAACGAACCGGTCTTTCCTTTCACTTCACCCTTAGTGAACTGCTCAACATAGTGCGCATTAACACGTGCCGCACGTTCTAGAAGACGTGAGTGCAAGTAGAAAACGTCACCTGGGAAAGCTTCACGGCCTGGTGGACGACGTAGCAGCAGCGAGATCTGACGATATGCAACAGCCTGCTTAGACAGGTCATCGTAAACAATCAGGGCATCTTCACCGCGGTCACGGAAGTACTCACCCATTGCACAACCCGCGTAAGGCGCGAGGTATTGCAATGCTGCCGCTTCAGACGCTGAAGCCACCACAACAATGGTGTTTTTCAGTGCGTCATGCTCTTCCAGTTTGCGCACTACGTTCGCAATGGTCGACGCTTTTTGGCCGATCGCAACGTAGATAGAGTAAATACCAGAATCTTTCTGGTTGATGATGGCATCGATCGCCAGCGCGGTTTTACCGGTTTGGCGGTCACCGATGATCAGCTCACGCTGACCACGGCCGATTGGGATCATCGAGTCAACCGCTTTATAGCCGGTTTGAACAGGTTGATCGACCGATTGACGTGCGATAACACCAGGGGCAATCACTTCGACTGGCGAAGTGGTTTTGGTTTCGATCGGACCTTTACCGTCGATCGGCTCACCCAGCGTATTCACAACGCGACCCAGAAGTTCAGGGCCAGTCGGGACTTCAAGAATGCGACCTGTACCGGTCACTTTCATGCCTTCTTGCAGGTCCGCATAAGGACCCATCACAACCGCACCCACTGAGTCACGCTCAAGGTTCAATGCAAGTGCATAGCGGTTGCCAGGCAGTTCAATCATTTCACCTTGCATAGCATCAGCAAGGCCGTGGATGCGAATGATACCGTCGCTGACTGACACGATGGTACCTTCGTTACGCGCTTCACTTACAACGTCGAATTTCTCGATACGCTGCTTGATCAGATCGCTTATTTCCGTGGAATTAAGTTGCATGCTCCAATTCCCCAAATCAAGACTGCAATGCATCGCTCAGACGGCGCATACGGCCGCTTACTGAGTTATCGATGACCAAGTCTCCAGCTCGAATAACAACCCCGGCAACCAGGGCTTCGTCTACACTACAGTTCAGCTTTACTTTGCGCTCAAGACGCGCGGCGAGCTTGTCACTGATGGCTTGTTGTTGCTCTTCGGAAAGAGCCGTCGCTGAAATCACTTGGACTTCCGCTTCTTTTTCCAGATCGCGGCGCATGGCCAGGAACTGTTCACAAACCTCAGGCAGGGCTTTTAGGCGCTGGTTCTCTGCCATTACCTTAATCAGGTTCTGGCCGAACGTGTTGAGCTGATCGCCACCAACTGCGATAAATAATTCCGCTAACTTGTCAGCGGAATAAGAGGCGTCCAGCATATGTTGGACGCGCTCATCACGGGCGATCTCAGCAGTAAAGGCGAGCATTTCTGCCCATTGGGACAGCTCGCCTTTTTCTACCGCAAAATCAAAGGCTGCTTTCGCGTAGGGGCGAGCGATTGTTGTCAGTTCAGACATTGCTGCCCCTCCTTATTACAGTTCTGCAGTGATTTTATCGAGAAGATCTTTATGGGCATTCTCATCAATAGAACGCTCAATAATTTTCTCGGCACCAATAACAGCGAGCGATGCAACTTGCTTACGCAGCTCATCGCGAGCACGGTTACGCTCTGCTTCCAACTCGGCTTTACCCTGATTCAGGATATTGTCGCGCTCAGCAGCCGCTTCAGCACGCGCCTCGTCGAGGATTTGTGCTTTGCGTTTGTTCGCCTGCTCGATGATGTCAGTTGCAGCGCGCTTCGCTTCTTTCATTTGCTCAGAAGCATTTGCCTGGGCCAAATCCAGGTCTTTGGCAGCACGATCTGCCGCCGCGAGTCCGTCAGCAATTTTCTTCTGACGCTCCTCAATCGCTTGCATCAATGGTGGCCATACATATTTCATGCAGAACCACACAAAGATTGTGAATGCGATTGCCTGGCCTAGCAGAGTTGCGTTGATATTCACAACAGCGCCTCCTTAATCATTAGCTAAAGGGTCTGTTCAGCTACTAGCCAGATTACAGTTGACCTACAAATGGGTTCGCGAAAGTGAACAGCAGTGCGATTACGATACCGATCATTGGTACGGCGTCCAGAAGACCCGCGATGATGAACATCTTCACTTGCAGCATAGGAGCCATCTCAGGTTGACGTGCTGCACCTTCAAGGAATTTACCACCCAGCAGGGCGAAACCAATCGCAGTACCTAGGGAAGCAAGACCTACAATGATGCCCACGGCAATTGCAGAAAAGCTCAATAAAGTTTCCATCACTATCTCCAGTTTTCGTTGTCGGCGTAAACGCCAATAATGACTAACAAATTGCTTACTAACTAAAAAATGTCATCAATGATCTGAGTCTTCGTGTGCCTGCGAGAGATACACGATGGTCAACATCATAAAGACAAAGGCTTGAATTGTAATGACTAGAATGTGGAAGATTGCCCACGGCACAGAACCCAGCCATTGCGCCCACCACGGCAGCAATGCCGCGATAAGAATAAATACCACCTCACCGGCAAACATGTTACCGAACAGACGCATCCCAAGAGAAATCGGTTTCGCCAGCAGCGAGACGACTTCCAACAGGAGGTTGAACGGGATCATGATAGGGTGATTGAACGGGTGCAGAGCCAGCTCTTTTGCAAAGCCGCCTAGGCCCTTAATCTTGATGCTGTAGAAAATCATCAAGAAGAACACGCCCAGCGCCATCGCAAGGGTGATATTTACGTCTGCAGTTGGCACTACTTTCAAGTAAGGAATGCCTAACCAATGTTCCGCTGGATACGGTAGAAAATCGATGGGGATTAAGTCCATCGTATTCATCAGGAATATCCAAACGAAGATAGTCAGGGCCAAAGGTGCAATCAGTGGATTTCGTCCGTGGAAGGTTTCGCGAACGTTATCATCAACGAACTCAACCAAAATCTCGACGAAGCACTGAAACTTACCTGGGACACCTGTCGATGCTTTCTTTGCCACCGATCGGAAGATGCCTAGGAAGACGATACCGATGAGGACAGAGAAAAACAGGCTATCAATGTGAACCGCCCAAAATCCTTCACCCACTGACAAATTAGTCAGGTGGTGAGTGATGTAGCTAGACGGTGTAAGCGCATCACCTGACGCAGCCATAACTCATCCTATTTGTTGTTGTTAATGAATAAAACTGGCGCGAGGATGTTAATCCCTAATGCCAGCAAATAGGCCAGTTTGAGGGGAACGAGTTCCACCTCGATATACAGGTAAGCAAGGACAAACAGGACGACGGTCAGTGAAATTTTTAACACTTCACCGCTGAAGAAGGACGCGACTACAAATTTTGCAGCTCTTGCCCCACTAAAAAGGAAAGCACACGACGCAAATGCAGCATTGGCAATCACAAAGATGCCGCCGCCGATCAGCGCGGATTTTCCCCAGTCGACATTGATAGCGAGTGCCATCACGCTTGCCGTTGCTAATACGACGCCAGCTTGCAAAAGCACCAATTTTGTCGCGATAACACGACCCGGCCGCGCGAGCGTCGATACCATGTATTTGTTCCTCGATTCCGTTCCACTTAGCACTGTTGCCGTGCTGGGAAAACAGCGAAAATTATACGTTTCACCCCAGCTAATGCAATCGCATCGATGTAAAAAAGCGGGGAAAATTTTACAACAGAGTAACCTGATCACAGTAAGCGCTTTTATGTAACAAAAAGCGAATGGCACGGGTCACACTTCTTCGTCGAAAATTGCAAGAATTTGCGCTAACTTGTCAGATTCTTCGAAATTGATCACCAATTTACCACTACCATTTTTCTGTTGTGTTAATGCCACTTTCACCCCAAGCTTGTCGCCGAGGCGCTGCTGCAGTGCCTCTACTTCAGGTGATAATTCTGGCCTTTTCGCTTCAACTTGCGGTGAAAGCATTTTTTTCACCAGTTTCTCTATCTGGCGGACGGTCATTTTTTTGTTGACGGCAGTCAGTGCCGCATCAATTTGCGCGTCTCCTTCCAACGCCAGCAGGGCACGTGCGTGGCCCATCTCGAGTTGTTTGTTAAGCAGCAGTTGTTTTACCCCAGACTCTAACCCATTCAAGCGCAATA
Organism: Salinivibrio sp. PR919; assembly: GCF_001995355.1. Lineage (NCBI taxonomy): Bacteria > Pseudomonadati > Pseudomonadota > Gammaproteobacteria > Vibrionales > Vibrionaceae > Salinivibrio > Salinivibrio sp. PR919. Next base: position 39,557 of record NZ_MUFL01000025.1, read on the forward strand.
AATTGCTGATGGTGGTGCGAGATTTACCGAGCGATTCAGCCAGTTGCTGGTGGGTGAGTGAGAAGTCATTGACCAAGCGTTCGAGCGCTTGAGCTTCTTCCATCGCGTTCAAGTTTTCGCGTTGGATATTTTCAATCAACGCCACCGCACTGGCGACTTTGTCACTCATCTCACGGACCAAGCAGGGCACTTTGGCTAAACCGGCTTGCTTTGCTGCTCGCCAGCGACGTTCGCCAGCAATAATTTCGTACTGCCCGTTTTCTGCGTGGCGAACCACGAGGGGCTGAATAATACCTTGAGCGCGAATGGATTCGGTTAACTCTTCCAGCGCCTCTTCCGCCATATCTTGGCGTGGCTGGTACAGACCCGGCACCAACGCCGATACGGATAATTGCTGCAATTCACTATTGCTCGCATCGGTGGATTCAGGTTCGGATGTATAACGAGACTGAGCTTGTGCACTGGTCGCCAATAAGGCATCCAGGCCCTTTCCAAGACCGCGTTTCGCTGAATTCATTGTGTTCCTCAGGCATTGACAGCGTCGGCAGAAGCGCGTGATTGCTCTTCTCGACGCAGAATTTCACCCGCAAGGGCTAGGTAGGCTTTGGCACCACTGGATAACTTGTCATAGTACATGGCGGGTCGGCCATGACTTGGCGCTTCCGCGAGCCGCACATTGCGGGGAATCACAGTACGATACACCTTATCACCGAAGTGTTTTTTGATCTGATCCGATACTTCGGTCGCTAATCGGTTTCTTGGGTCGTACATGGTGCGCAATACACCTTCAACATGAAGGTCGGCGTTCACGACGCTAGCCAGTTTACTGATGGTATCCATCAATGCAGTGAGCCCTTCCAACGCAAAATATTCACATTGCATGGGGACGAGTACCGAGTTTGCTGCGGTCATCGCATTGATGGTAAGGAGGTTCAAAGACGGGGGACAGTCGATAAAAATGTAATCGTAGCGTGCAACCACAGGCTCAAGCATGGTGCGTAGGCGCACTTCACGGGCAAATACTTCCATCAGCTTGATTTCTGCGGCAGTGACATCACCGTTCGCCGCAATCAGGTCATAGCCACCGGACGTATCGCTGACCACAACTTGTTCAAACGGGGCTTCTTCAACCAGTAGATCGTAGGCGGTGGCATGGACATCGTATTTATCCACACCACTGGCCATGGTCGCGTTCCCTTGTGGGTCAAGGTCGATAAGTAGCACCTTGCGATTAGTGGCTGCCAGCGATGCCGCTAAGTTGACACTCGTGGTGGTTTTACCCACACCGCCTTTTTGGTTTGCTACCGCGATAACTTTACCCACGTGCCTATGACCTCTACTCGTTAATCTTTGCTCTCAAGATTACTAGATGACGCGCCCCTTCCAATCCCGGCACCTTCAAAGCTTTGATATCGGTCACAGAACAATCAGTCGGCAGGGCATCTAGCTCCTGTTGGTCCACCTGTCCTTTCAAAGCGTAAAACAGCCCCCGCGCATGAGGGAGGTGATGGCACCAACTCACCATGTCATTCATCGACGCAAACGCGCGACTTAGCACACCATCAAACCCGGTTTCAGGGATAAACGCTTCGACACGGCTTTGTACCGGCGTGACATTGTCGATGCCAAGCTCGTGCAGCACTTGGCGAATAAAACGAATCCGCTTACCTAAGCTGTCGAGCAAGGTGAACTGTTTATCTGGGTTGGCGATGGCCAAAGGGATCCCGGGCAAACCTGGTCCTGTCCCGACATCGATAAAGCGTTCACCTTCCAAGTGTGGTGATACTACCAAGCTATCAAGGATATGTTTCACCACCATGTCTTCTGGGCGACGAACCGAGGTTAAGTTATAGGCTTTGTTCCACTTGTCGAGCAAGCCTACATAATCAAGCAGCTGCTGTTGTTGCGACGGAGAAAGCGCAAGGCCGGCTTTCGCCAGCCCTTGTTGAAGTTGCTGTTGCATTTAGGCTCCTTTTTTGAGCATGCCGTGCTTTTTCAAATGCACCAGCAAAATCGAAATAGCCGCCGGCGTGACACCTGAGATACGCGATGCTTTACCGATCGTTTCCGGACGCGCGTCTTGTAGCTTGCCACGTACTTCGTTTGAAAGGCCTTTGATCTGCATGTAATCAAGATCAAATGGGATCACTGTATTTTCATGGCGCTGAGACTTTTCGATCTCGTCTTGCTGACGTTCAATATAGCCGGCGTATTTCACTTGGATCTCAACTTGCTCGCTAGCTTGAACATCGTCATGCGCCGGACCAAAGGTCGGCAACGAGACGATATTTTCATAGCGTAGCTCTGGGCGACGGAGTAAATCTTCTCCGTTTGCTTCACGCGTCAGCGGTGTTTTTAGCATGGCATTAAGCGCATGGACATCGTCTGAGTGAGGATGAATCCAAGTACTACGCAGACGCTGACGCTCTTGCTCCATGTTTTCCATTTTTTGGTTGAAGCGAGCCCAGCGCACATCGTCTACTAGTCCCAGCTCTCGCCCTTTTTCGGTTAAGCGCATATCGGCGTTATCTTCACGCAACAGCAAACGGTACTCGGCGCGCGAGGTAAACATCCGGTAAGGCTCTTGGGTGCCCATGGTGGACAAGTCGTCAATCAACACGCCCATATAAGCTTGATCGCGACGTGGGCTCCATCCTTCTTTGCCTTGTGCTTGTAACGCGGCATTACAACCGGCCAACAACCCTTGTGCTGCAGCTTCTTCATAGCCGGTGGTGCCATTGATTTGTCCAGCAAAGAACAAACCGTGGATAAATTTGGTTTCCAGGGTGTGCTTGAGATCGCGCGGATCGAAGAAGTCATACTCAATCGCATAGCCTGGGCGGATCACGCGCGCATTCTCGAACCCTTTGATCGAGTGGATGATCCCCATTTGCACATCAAACGGCAAGCTGGTGGATATCCCATTTGGATACAGCTCAGTGCTGGTCAACCCTTCCGGCTCGACGAAAATTTGGTGTTTGTCTTTGTCCGCAAAACGCATCACCTTGTCTTCGATCGACGGGCAATAACGTGGGCCAATACCTTCAATCACCCCAGCATACATCGGGCTGCGATCAAGATTAGCGCGAATCACATCATGGGTTTTTTCATTGGTATAGGTGATGTAGCACGGAACTTGTTGTGGGTGCTCAGACACATCGCCTAAAAATGAAAACACCGGACATGGAGTATCACCATGTTGGGTTTGCATCACACTAAAATCGACCGAGCGGGCATCGATCCGCGGGGGAGTGCCGGTTTTTAGGCGATCCACCCGAAATGGCAAGGCACGTAAGCGATCCGCGAGTTTGTTTGACGGTGGATCCCCAGCACGACCGCCGGCATAGTTATCCAGTCCAATATGGATTTTACCGCCAAGGAAAGTTCCCACGGTCAAGACCACGGTAGTGGCACTGAATTTGAGCCCCATTTCGGTCTCGACGCCAGTGACACGATCTTGGTCGACGATCAAATCCACCACGGCTTGTTGGAACAGTGACAAATTTGGCGTGTTTTCAAGAGTATGACGAATGGCTGCCTTGTACAGTGCACGGTCTGCTTGAGCACGTGTCGCGCGTACCGCTGGACCTTTCGACGCATTGAGGATTCGAAATTGGATCCCACCTTTATCAATGGCTTGCGCCATCGCACCGCCTAACGCATCGATCTCTTTTACCAGGTGTCCTTTCCCGATCCCACCGATCGCTGGGTTGCACGACATTTGACCCAACGTATCAATGTTATGGGTCAATAACAGCGTTTTTTGGTTCATCCGTGCTGCGGCAAGTGCCGCTTCGGTACCAGCATGGCCACCACCAACAACGATGACGTCAAAGTGATCCTGGTAAAACATGATTAAAGCCTCAACCTGGGTAAGTGTGTGAGCATGAACTAAGCAAAAGGGGCGACATTCTAGCGCTTTTTCTGCCAACAGTGAACCAAACCTTGATCAAGATCGTCTCTGGGCG